>JAOAIJ010000048.1 GCA_026414765.1 Clostridia bacterium
CAAATAGAATTGGTTGTAATATTGATAAAAAGCAACATGACATAGATTACAAGTGTCTATGTTATGAAGGGGACTATGTTTTCGATTTATCTACAGGATTGCCTATATTGCGGAAAGATGTTAATTCGTAATATTTAGAAAGGATGAAACACATGTATGACTTATCAGTAGTATTTTACTTAACCATAATAGGTTTACTGTTTATAACGGCTTGTGGGCTTGCTAGACCAATTTTAGATAATTACCTTAAAAGTAACGGCTGGAAGTATAAGGACAAGCCTACATGCCAAATATAGCGTCCAGAGATGGTACAGATAGAAGGATATACACATAAAGGTGAGATTAAGTTGAGAAAGGTGAAGGATATAGCATGAAAATACTTAAAGAGCATTTAGAAACACTATGGTATGAGGATGAAAAAGGTAATAAAATTCCTTGTGCCGAAAATGAATATTGCCCAAATGGAGCAGTATTCCAGGTTTCAAGATTTCCACACCAGTTGACAACAAATCATTTAAAACTTATAAGCCAAGATGAGGTAAATAAGTGCAATCATCCACACAAATACGTTGTTCCTACTTATGGATGGGTTGACGGAATTGTTGGAAGAGAATGTAAAGCGTGTTACGGAACGCAGGTAAAGAAAAAGTGGCATTTATGGCCGAGGGAATGGAAAGGGTACGGAAGCCGAAATTTCTTTTCTGTAAATCAAGGATGGAACGAGGAATTGGCACTGGCACTTGTTAACAGTAAAGAATATACACTAAGTGAAGCAATAATAATAGCTGCTACATCATGCGAGAGGTGCATGAATGCATTGGCACATAAGTATGGACTAAATTGGGGTTATGAAGAATACAGCGAAGAATGGCAAAAGTGCGGAACAAGTTGTATATTCTGCATAGATTAGAGGGGCTTATGGTTAAGCCCTTCTAATAAAATCACTATAACCAGGCCAAAGGTATATTGTGCATTATTATTATTATACGCGTATAAATCAAAATGTATACATGAGGTGAAATAAATGGCAAACCCACAACCAACAGATGCACACGGAATAATAACCCACGAAATACAAGAAAATATTTTAATAAGGGATTTTTCCAAGCAACAACTAAAAATCATTTACTTGATTATTAGGCTTAGTTGGGGTTGTGGAAACAAGGCATGGCAGTATGAGAACTACAAAGATTTTGAAGTTGTTGGGTTATTCAAAAGCGATGTATCAAAACAATTGACATTTCTAAAAAATAACAAAGTAATTGAATGGATCGAAAAATACAATCTTTTAATTTTTAACAAGGACTATGAACAATGGCTTATCCCGCTGAAATCTGATTCCAAAACAATAAAGAATTTAGTACATAAGTGTTTGAAAAACACTAACGAAGTTAGTAATTTACTTACGGTGTTAGAAAAAAACACTAACGAAGTTAGTAAAAAATCCGAACAGTTCGTAACAGATAATCCTACAGACATAACGGTTTCAGGTGTGCCTAAAGAAAGTATTAAAGAAAGTATTATAGTAAGTAGTAGCTGTAGCCCGTATTCCTATTATGAACAAAATATTTCGCCTTTGGTAATGAAGTCAAGGGAAACAATAACCTCATGGCTCGAAATGGATAAAATGCCATCTGAACTAATATGTAGGGCTATTGATATAGCTGTAAGAAAAAATAAACGTGAACTTGGATACATAGACGGAATAATTAGGAAATGGACTCAGCAAGGAATATTTACACTTGCACAAGCAGATGCAAAGCAAATGGAGTGGGATAGAATAAAATCAAATATTAAGCCATTAAAGCCACACAAACCAGAACTTACAGAGGAGGAAGAGGCAGCTGAATTAATGGAACGATTAAGAAAGAGGGCGAAATAATGGAAGGTTTGGAAGCTGTAAGGATATTGAAAAGATTGGAATCACTTTGGATAAAATGTCCTTTTGAAGAAAGACCAGGGCAGAAAGAAGAATATGCACAGTTTTTACTAAAGTATGATTATAAAACAATGGATAAAGCGATAGATATATCTGCTACACAGGCAAAGTTTTTCCCCACACTAGCAGAATTAACAGAAGCATATATTTCAGCTCAAGAGCAAATAAGATCAAATCGAGAAAGTCAATCAGAACAGCAAATGTGTTACGTGTGTATGAATAAAGGTTTTATTAGTCACAAGATAAATGTTTATGAAATGGCAGACGGACGGAAAGCACCATTGGAATACATTCTGTACTGTACAGAGTGTGAGAAGGGCGAGACATTTAAGTATGACGGGCGAAACTGTAAAGATCATAAAACTAACTACATAACTGAGCCTGTGAATAAATATTTTGATATTGAATCTCTTAAGGCTAAAAACATATTTGATTATAACAACAAGCCACACGAACCTGTACCAATGCCGGTATACGTTAAGCAGGCACTAAGAGAAGCAACAAGAAAAATGTGGGTGGCTAGTTGATTGGATTAATAAAACAATGTGAGGAATGCCTAGGTTGTAACCGGCTTGAAAATTTAAAATTCACAGGGGATAACAAATGTACAAAGGGGATAAAAGATGAAACCACAAAAAGCATTCGACAGCAAGACAAAAGGTCTGATAAAAATGTTACACAAGAAAGGTTGGACATATAAAAAGCTTGCTGAAAAGTTCTACTGTCACGAAGGTACCATAAAAAGATATTGCAGGGAGTACTAAGGAGGGGTCAAAATGCAAAGGAAACTAAGCAAAGAAGAATTTTGCAACCTGGCAAACAGGAACGAAGAATTAAAGCAGCTAAAGAGGGCTATTAGAGAAAGACAAGAGAAAACCGACTTTATAGGATTTGCTGAGCATAGGACAACAAGAGTATACAAAGCATCTGGAATATGGTAAGGAGGAATATGTATGGAACAGTTACAAGAAATACAAAGAATATGTAATGCAGTATTGCAAGGATATGCGGAACTAAGGAAGAGGTATAAGTGGATAATGTGAATAAAGTATGCATTAATCAAAATTAAATTTTAAACGTCATAGGTAAGCTTTTAAAGGCGCGCCGCCTCTCTGACGAGAGAGGACTTATGACTATGAAAACAAACAAAAAGACTGAATACAAAAGTAAAGTATATACCG
>JAOAIJ010000049.1 GCA_026414765.1 Clostridia bacterium
CCTGGTTTTAAGCTGGGCACTCACCAGTGTTACTCAGGAACTTGGGTTTAACAATCTAGTTAGTGAAGGATTTATAAGAAGTATTCCGAAGTTTTTAATTCCAGGAGCATTGTTTCTGATATCAGGAGTTATCTCATATACTATCGGCTCGTCCTGGGCAACGTGGGCTTTAATGATGCCTTTAGCCGTTACATTTTCCTTAAATTCTGGGGTTAATATCACAACAATGGTTGGAATGTTTTATTAATTCCCACAGTTCATTCAAAGCTGTCATTTACCACTTTCTGTTTCATACGGCCAATCAATTATTCCTCCAAGGTTATATACGTTTGTATATCCCATTTTGACAAGAGTCTCTGAGGCTGTAACGCTGCGCCTTCCACTCCTGCAATAAACAAATATAGTTGCATTCTTATCAGTAAGCTTTGCGGGAGCTTCCTTTTCGATGACATCTACAGGGATCAACAGGCTGTTAGGGATATGCTTTTCATCATATTCCTCTTGAGTTCTTACATCAAGTAATATACTCCCCTTTTCACTTTCAAGACGCTTTTTCGCCTCTTCTGGTTTAATATTTGTATAACTGGATGCTTTACTTGGATCAGCTTGAGAAGATACTGCCTTTTGAGAACCCCTATTATCCGCTGTACTACATGCAGCAAATCCTATACTTATCAGAAGCAAAACAATAGTAATCATGACTTTTCTCAAATCTAATACCTCATTTCTTGTTTTTATGGAGCATCAAATTAGAAACTGTATTTATTGGGCATACAGTGCACCAGGTTCTCGGTCTGAAAATCCAAGCCAGCAAAAGTCCCAGGACAGTAGTTGTAAACATCATAGAATATAATCTGTACGACAGATGCACTGCCCAACCTGGTATGGAAGCTATATCTAATAGCTGTGGCATACTCCATGGTAATTTAAAAGCAAATAAAAATCTTACTATTTCCATAGGTTCTCTTCTACCAACAGACACCATAATCGTAGACATGGTAAGTACAAATAGGTTAAAAATGAAGTAAATTAACACAACCCATTTTGCTTTACCACGTGTTAACCAGCTTGGACCTGCCTTTCCTGTGAGTGAACGACTACTAAATAGTACATTAAACAAACTGGCCCTTGGACAATATTCCTGGCACCATGTTTTTCTTCTGTCTTTTGCAAGAAAAATAAATGGCAACAGAAGACAGGCGAAGCCAATCCACGCAAAGATTATATTAAAGAATCCAAGAGCAAAAAACAATATTGTTATTATGAATAAATAATTTTTCCAGCCTCGTTTCACTCTTACCACCATTTATCCCCTCTTATTTATTGTAGTGTACTTGCATTGAGCCCCCCGCTACTCTGCCTGAATAGCACGCATTGGGCAGAACATCACACACTTCTTGCATTTAATGCATTTTTCATCATCAATTGTTGGCAATCCATTCCCACTTTGCTGAATTGCTCCTACGGGACAGACCTTTGTTGACGGACACTTATGATTTTGTGGGCATAAATTCTTATCAACTGTTATTTTCATAAAATGCACTCCTTCACAACCTATTTATTTTTCTGTTTACTATACCCCCAGGGGGTACATCTATATTATACGAGGTGGACAATATCATTGTCAATCATTATATTCAAATATTACGATATAATGCATGAATCATCAAAAATTTGAGTATTAGGAGTTACACTTTATTAGATACCCCATATAGGTATACAACGAGGCATAAACGGATTTGTTATCTGTATCTATTTATTATAATATATAGATATAAATAATAAATGGGGTGTTTTTATGCTGATTATCGTAGGATTTATGACATGGACTACTGCAATATTTACAAATATCTATATTAGCAAACTCCTTAACGGTAAGTCATATTGCATTTTAAACAAGCTAAATCTACTGGCAAAATTCTTTTTTATACTATTTGCCCCCTTTATCAGCATAAATCTTTTTATAAAATACATGTTTAGAGAATCATGTGATATATCAAAAAATCTTGTATCACTTGAAGTGAAGTCCTGCACTAGCTGTAATAATTGTAAATATGAAAAGTGTTCAATATATGATCTTAAGGTTCGTAATAAAATGCTCTGTAAGGGGCAATTTTATAGAAAAATTCCGGCATAAATACAAAACATTTGATATGTAAACTACTCCAATATAGAATGCTCTTTTTAAAAAAACTTCCATATACAATAATATTCTGCATCAGTTATATCCGGGTGGCAGCTTAATGCTTTTGTTTCAATCTCTGACTCAATGCCTGCTTCCTTTAGTGCTGTTTCTGTATTTTCCTTTAATGTCACACAATTTTTGCATCCAGAGCCTAAAACCTTAATTACAATAACAAATCTCTCCTTAATACCTTATTTTAAAATCCTAGATAGAACATATAAAATGCTATAAGCAGGATAACCGACCCCATTAGTATTCTCAATACTTTACTTGTACCACCATATTTCTCACTCGAAGACAGCTTATGCACGAAGCCTACAGACGTTCCCGCAATCAGCACTAAAAAGCTGTGTCCAATAGCATATAACAGCAAAAGAAGCACACCCCAAAACAGATTCCCTCCCTTTGCCACCATTGCAAGCAATACTACCAGAACAGGCGTTGCACATGGAGAAGAGAAAAAGCCTCCTAGTATTCCGGCAACAAAAGCTCCTAAAAAGCCCCGTTTTGTACTTTTGCCTATTGCATAGGAGGATGGGATGAAGTTATATACCTCCCATGTCTGCAGAGCCATCAAAAGCATAAGTATTCCAAGAAGTATATACCACCATGAACCTGTTCCCTGCACGAGTCTCCCGAGAATAGATGCAGTTGTTCCTAAAATAGTAAAGGTTACTGCCATTCCTGCAGAGAATACTACCGACAGCCAGAAGGCTCTTTTTGCATCCCTCTGCCCTGTTCCTCCAACATAACCTATAACAAGCGGCACACTCGTAAGGGCGCATGGAGTTACAGATGTAAGTATGCCGGCAAGGAGCGCCAATAATGGTGCAAGCCATATGTTTGCAGAAATAGCTCCTGAAATGGTCTCAAGCCATTGATTGATCACAGCATCCATTATTTCATCCCCATTTCCTTGAGAACGTCCAACAACTGGTCCTTTGTCATTCCACCCTCATGTGCCGTAAACACATGCTCACCCTTGTCTTTCGTTGTATACATCTTCATTTGGCTGGCTTGCGGGTCTTTAGGCTTGAATGGCTTACCGTTTGCGTCAATGAAAATCTGTGTTGGTATCAGACTTATAGGATATCCCTGAGCCAACTCCTGATACTTCCGCACATCAACAAATCTAATAATTGCCTTCCCCTTTAACTCCTCATTCAACTCTTTTAATATAGGAGCCATTTCCTTACAGGGAATACAGGAATCCGCGCCAAAGTCTATAATAATCGGTAGTCCATATGACTTAAGCTTCTCAATGTCGATTTTTTCTGTAACATGAAGCTCAAAGTCTGCATTGCCAGACCCAGCTGTCTCTGCATCCTTTTTGTTATTCTTTATAACCCATATTCCAATAAGAACGCTAACAATAAGAATTGGAACAATTATTTTTAGTGCAATTCCTTTTTTAGAGTTCACAGTGTTATTTTCAGTCATCAACAGCCCTCCGTTTATTTTAAATTAGTAGAAAGCCAAAGGAGTTAAAGACATAGCCAATGATAATTATTCCCAAAGTAACAATACCCGCAAAGATAACCAAAAGCTTCGCCTTAACCACATTCTTCAGCATGATCATGGATGGAAGCGAAAGTGCAGTAACAGCCATCATAAAGGATAATGCCGTACCGATTCCCACACCCTTTATAACCAATGCTTCCGCGATAGGCAGTGTTCCGAAGATATCTGCAT
The DNA here is from genome assembly GCA_026414765.1 of Clostridia bacterium. Lineage (NCBI taxonomy): Bacteria > Bacillati > Bacillota > Clostridia > Clostridia bacterium. The sequence continues at coordinate 3,878 of JAOAIJ010000049.1, forward strand.
ACATTGGAACACCAACAATAGTTGCCAGTAAAACGGAGTACCATTTGTCCTGACCGAGTACTGCAGAAATAACAGACTCTGGAACCCAGTTGTGTATGGCAGCACCTATCCCAACACCAATCAGGATATACATCCAAACCTTCTTGATTATATTCAGCACCTGCTCCTTTGAGAAGTCTATCCTGTCGCGGAAAGTCAACTCACTCTGCTCCGCTTCCAGAACCTTATTACTAAAAACAAAGGGCTCCACGTATTTTTCAAGCTTTAGTTTGCTGATAACAGTACCCCCGATAACCGCCAGTATAATGCCTACAATAACATAAGCTATGGCAATTTTCCAGTTGAATATGCTTGCAAGTAGTATCACAGAGGCCAAATCCACAAGCGGTGAGGATATTAGAAAAGAAAATGTAACCCCTATAGGAAGCCCTGTACTTGTAAATCCAATAAACAACGGAATGGAAGAGCAAGAGCAAAAGGGTGTGACAGTACCAAGCAGCGCACCTAATATATTTGCAGATATACCATTGTACCGGCCTAATATCTTCCTTGTCCTCTCTGGAGGAAAAAAGCTTTGTACATATGAAATTACAAAGATCAACACTGAAAGCAAAATAAATATCTTTATTACATCATAAATGAAGAAGTGTATGCTTCCGCCCAATCTTTGCTGAGTACTCAACCCAAACACCTTTTCCACCAGAAGCCTGATCAGGCTGGATAGCCACTCCATTTTAAGCAGCTGATTATTCAACCATTCAAATACAAACAAAAAACCATCTCCCTTTAGCCACAGCAGCTTGAACCTGAGCAACAGCCTTTTCCTTTATTGTCACTACAGCAAGCCTCATCTGCCACATCTTTCTTTCCCGGTGGAACCCAACCAGTATTATCCCCAACATACTCAATCGCCCCAACAGGACACAGATTTCCGCAACCGTGGCATCCTTGAACACATCCTTCAGGATGCACAACCACAGGACATGAGGCTTTTAATTCAAACACACCGTGAGAGCATTTGTTGAAGCATGCTCCACATTCAGTACAATTCTCATAACTGATTACCGGATACCATGTTTTTGACATATTTTTTGTCCCCTCTCATATAACTTATTTATTCTTTTCCAATGAAGACTTTGTTTCCTCTATTTGCCTTAATATGATACCTTCTGCAATATCAATCATCTGGTACACTTCAGGGCTTTTTATTCGGTATATTACCATAAGTCCGTCTTTTTTACTGTCAACAATACCTTGGTTTTTCAGCACGGATAGGTGTTGAGATGTATTGGACTGTTCCGACTCCAGTTGCGGCAGTATATCGCAGACGCACAACGGCTTTTCCTTAAGAAGTCTGACAATCTGAAGCCTTGTCGGATGCGATAAAGCTTTAAGAATATTCGAAATTAGCTGATTCCCCATATTTGACATAAGTATTTCTCCATTCTAACAGGCTATTCGCCAATCTTTCGTTCAATTAAATCCTTTATCTTAATTATCTCTTCATTTGTTATATCAAACTTTCCAGGCGTTTTTTCTATGCCTTCCTCAGTTACTACAATATAATGGTCTACGTTTATTCCTACATGCAGGGCCATTTTCTTTGCACAAGATACCGGACAGCCGTCAACCACTATAATCTTCTTCGCTTGCTTGGCAGCCTCAATAATACCCGGAATGTGTCCGCCAAGTCCTGCAAGACAGTACATTTTCGCCTTGCCTTCCTTAGTGATTTCAAGAGCGGCATTATTCGAAATTTGACCTACATTCGCTCCCCCTCCAGAGCATGCAAAAACCATAATTTCAGCAGGTTTGCAGATACACGCTTTAGACATAAAATTCAACCCCTTTCCCCTTTAATATTTTTAGTATATTAGTTTTTGCTAATATACTAAAAATATTATATTCCTCATTCCATGAAATGTCAATGCAATTTAATTAAATAAAAAAGGGCTACCACTGCAAAATAAGAAAGCTGATAGTCCCTTAATATGATTTAGTTTTCGAATACAAAAATATACTATAAAACTTAGGTATTTTAGCCTGTTTTGTAGCCTTTCAACAATATGAAATATGCCAAATAAAATCCTGCGTTTTTGGGAATTACCATTTTTCATTATGCCAAACAAAGTTTTCTGTTTTTATAGCCCTCTAGGCATAACCCCAAAGCCCCAAAACGTTCCATATCATGCCATTCCAAGAAATCCGCCAAAGAAATACTACACTTTTGTTAGTGATGTAACTGTCTCCACGTGCTCTATCCAATACAGTTTTATAATATCTTTAAATCAAGATTTGTAACTGTTTATTTGCACCTAATGCAATTCCATGCCAAGTTTACTTAACTCCAATATGGAAATGCCAATAGGCACTTTCATTAACTTGAATTTCAGATCATTAAAATGTTTGGGTAGAAAATAAACAATTTTGACGTAAATTAGCAAGAGTATTTAGTTCGTCAAATTGCTCTTTTGTTCAATATAAAGGTATTCGTCGAGCTTCAGGAATTATGGGGTAAGTTTGCTCATAATCTCATATTAATGATTATTCGGCAGATTGTAAAAACTCCCCCATATTCTCAACCTTAATTCCATCTTTTATGTATCGCTCTAACATCTTATTTAGTATGTTTTTATTAACAGAAAACAAGCAGTCTTTAAGTACAACAACATGATACCCCCTGTTTACTCCTCCAAGAGAAGTTTTGTATACGCAAGCTGATGCATCCGCTCCGACAATATACAAAGTATCTATCTGATTATCTATCAGATACTTTTCGAAATTGTTTTCCGAAAAAGAATCAGACCTCAATTTACTAAATATGTTGTCAGACTTAATAATCATTTGGCTACTTAATGCAGAACCCTTGCTATTTGCCTTATACATTCCTCCGGTCAAGAGAGAATCAAATATATTGGAGTATTCTTGCTTAATGTAGATAATATCCATTCCATTTTCGGCTGCGTACTCTATGGAAGTATTGATATTTTGTATTAACTCTTTTGAATTGCTGTATTGTGGAACATTTAGTGTATCTTCTTGAATGTCAATAACCAGCAGAGCTGCTTTTCCATTTCTGTAGTCAGCAATTGTTTTACCAGTTGTTGCAGACGACAAAAAAAGTATTCTGCCCGCAATGACAGCTAATATAGAAATCATAATACAAGCAATAATAATCAATGCTTTTTTACTTCCTTTCAATTTCTGTTTCATTTATTTTCCTCCTCTAGCGCCTTTGGCGGCGTAAGAATCGTAGCTAGTATATGAATCTTTTGATTACCGGGAAATTTTGTATTCTTTGTCTGATACTTCTTTACGATGTCACCGATCTGACGGCTCATTTCCTGCAATTCTTCCGTGGTAGCATAGATTGGAATCGCACTGAAGCCGGAGCCATCTTGAAGAATATTGATTGACTCTTTTTCAGAATAGTCTTGAAATTCTTTTAACAAAGCCATTATAATGATATTTTACCTAATATGATACATTATCAAGTTACTTATTTTCGTAATGTTTTTCTATATATCCTTCAAAGTAATAGTTTACGTAATAATGTACAAGACAAATGGCTATTGCCAGCAGCAATAGCCATTTGTCTTGTACATTAGAGTTTTTTATATATTGAAAGTCGAATTTTTATAGCAATTTCCTTGCACCTAATGCAATCTCATACCAAGTTTACTTAATAACAAATCACATAATCCATTATTTTCAACGCTTCCAAGTCTCAATATGTTCAGTTCTCACCCACATTTACTAAACCCGCAATTCCTGCAAATTACACATCCACCCTCATGTTCAAGCTTCTTGCCGCACTCAGGACAATATGACATAATGGTAATTTCCAAACTCTCATTTTCTTCTAACGGGTTTGCACATGCTTCCCTCATTGAACATATCGAACAGTTAGATTCACAATTAGCTGTAGGTCTTGGAATTACCTCACTATCTGCAGAAATCAGCTCACTGGCCAACTCCTCATCTTTTCCATTCTGAAGCTTTGCAACCTTTTCAATCAGCCTGCCTATTGCATCGGGGCAGGACATAACCTTCAAACCTTTCTGCCTTATAGTAGACGGGCATCTAATACCTTTTAACTGCTCTACAATAGAAGCAGCATCTATACCCGAACGCAACGCAATAGATACTAATCTACTGGTAGCCTCAGACTGTGAAGGGCATCCCCCAGCACGTCCGGTATTAGTAAATACTTCACATATGCCATGCTCATCATAATTAACGGTGATATACAAATTTCCACAACCGATTTTAACCTTTTCAGTAAATCCAGTAGTAATATCCGGCCTATGACGGGGAGCTATATTTATTTGTTCTTTGATTGCCTGTTTTCCATTGGATGCAGATTCATCTTTCCCTTTTACCTTGCCTATGTTCAGCACCTGCATATCTCTGCTTCCGTCACGGTATAAAGTAACTCCCTTGCAATACATCCTATGTGCAAGTATGAATACATCCTTTACATCATTAGTAGTAGCATCATGACATAGATTCACTGTTTTTGAGACAGCATTATCTGTATACTTCTGAAAGGCAGCCTGCATTTTAACATGTGCCTCTGGAGAGATATCGTGTGCTGTAACAAAGACATTTTGCACTGATACAGGTATTTCGGAAAAGCCTTTGATTGTTCCGTTTTTTGCAATTCTCCTCATCAATTCATCTGAATAAAAACCATCTATAACGGCAATTTGCTTGAATAACGGGTTTACTTCCAGCAATTCTTCATTATCCATTACGTTCCTTATGTACGATATGGCAAACAAAGGTTCTATACCGCTTGATACACCTGCTATTATGCTTAAAGTACCTGTTGGTGCAATAGTTGTTGTTGTAGCATTTCTGACTCTTATCCCAAGTTCTTTGTAAATACTCTTTTCAAAATACGGAAACACACCTTTTTTTTCTGCAAGGTTAATTGACGCTTTTCTTGCTTCTTCCTGAATATGATGCATAACTTTTTCTGCCAGGTTCAGTGCTTTTTGTGAATTATACGCAATACCCAGCTTGCAAAGCATATCTGCCCATCCCATAACCCCCAGACCTATTTTCCTTGTTCCTCTGGTCATCTTATCTATCTCAGGAAGAGGATATTTATTTACATCTATAACATTATCTAGAAAATGCACTGCCTTCCATACTGTTTTTGTTAATCTTTCATAGTCTACATCGTGTTTATTTTCTGAATGTCTTATCATCAGACTTAAATTAATTGATCCCAGATTACACGCTTCATAAGGAAGCAATGGCTGTTCCCCACATGGGTTGGTACTTTCTATCTCACCTAAATCAGGTGTTACATTATCCTTATTAAGCCTGTCGAGAAATATAATACCAGGTTCGCCATTTTTCCAGGCCATATTTACTACAACTTCAAATACATCTCTTGCGTTAAGCTTTCCAACAACTTTTTTGTAGTGTGGGTCAATAAGTTCATAATCCCGTCCTTCTTCTACAGCTCTCATAAATTCTTCGGTAATACCAATACTTATATTGAAATTTGTTATATCCGAATTATCTGCTTTTGAGGTTATGAAATCCATTATATCAGGATGATCAATCCTTAATATTCCCATATTGGCGCCTCTTCTAGTACCACCCTGTTTTACAGCTTCTGTTGCTGCATTAAATACCTTCATAAAACTAACAGGCCCACTAGCCACACCACCTGTAGAATTAACAGCTGCTCCTTTTGGCCTCAACCTTGAGAAACTGAAGCCTGTACCTCCTCCGCTTTTATGTATGAGAGCTGCATTTTTTATAGTTTCAAATATGCCTTCCATTGAATCTTCTATAGGCAATACAAAACAAGCACTAAGCTGACCCAATGGTCTCCCTGCATTCATTAACGTAGGTGAGTTAGGTAGAAATTCAAGATTAGACATTATTTCAAAAAAATCATCTTCAATTATCCTAAGCTCATCAGCTGAAACGTATTCTGCATCAGCAGCTGCCACAGCCTTTGCTACCCTTCTGAACATGCCTTCCGGGTTCTCAAGCAGCAAGCCATGTTCATCTTTTACCAGATATCTTTTTTCAAGCACTTTAACAGCATTCTCTGACAAATTCATAGAACAGCCTCCATAAAATATTTTCATAGGTAATCTGAACATCTATCCTATCGAAAAATACAACCAAAAAACTTTTTATTTAGTTTATTCTCTTTAGTACAGTATCTAATTTTAGACGTAATATTTAATATACAAATACTGATCAACAATATAATAATATTTATAATAGCAGTAGAATATCACTACATTTTGTGTACCACCTTTATCCTAATACTGTATATTGTATCATTTTAAAAAAACAAGTCAATAAGAACCAAGAGACTTTTCATAGTAATTAAGACCTATTGAATAGTAGAAAATATGCAAATTAATCTAAACACAAACAAAGAGCATATCCATGGATATACTCTTTGTTTGTGTTTATTCTTTTAAAAATGCGGATTCCGAATAGGTATTATTGGCATCCCAGAAAATCCATTCCTCATATCCCGCATCGTATACTGCCTTAATCTGCTGTCGCACCTGTTCAGGACCATATTTCATATAATATCCTTTTCCAAGCCACGTAGCGGTAAAATCCTGAAGGTATGGTCTAACCTTCGCTTTATATCCTTCAACCTTAGCTATCCTATCATTAGCTTTCTTTAAGGTATTGTATACTACACCATATGGCTCAAAGTCAGGCTTCATATACTGAATTCCATTTACCTTCTGACCTACAGCATAGTGAGATGGGTAAGCCATAGGGGAAATATAGTCAATATCTTTTCCCACATATTCCAGATACTGTCCTATTCCTTCTGTATCAGCAGGGCTTTCACATATTATGCCGAATACATCAGCAGATAATATTACACCAGGAAGTTCTTTTTTTGCATATGCAAGAAACTCATTTATTATTTCATGCTTCTGCTTATCCGTTTTTCCAAAATACATTGCTTTTTTATCACCGTCATTTGCAAATCGGATATAGTCAAATTGAATCTCATCAAAACCTTTCTTAACACCTTCTCTTGCTATTTCGATAATATACGGCCACGAATCACGGTTATAGGGGTTTAGCCAGGTAAGCTTCTTTCTATCTTTCCACAATCCCCCGTTAGCATGCTTTATTGCCAAATCTGGTCTTTTTGATGAAAGTATTGGGTCTTTAAAACAAACAACTCTGCCAATTACATGTATACCATTATCATGGAATGCTTTTATTACCTTATCTACATTATACTTCTTTTCCCATGCCTTTATTTCCCTTACTGCAGGAATACTTGATTCGTACCCAACCAAACCATCATCGTCTTTTATATCGACTACATAGGAATTTATTTCTGTAGTTTTTGCTAATTCCACAAAATGCTCAACGTTCTTCATACTTCCTACAGTCCATCCCGTAAGGTATAATGCTTTAGCCTTAATAGGAGCTTTAGGATTTGCGCTGGGCTCACTAGCTTTTGTCCCCTGATTTTGCGTATTGGTATTACTATTGGTTACCTCTTGTTTTGAAGTATTATTCTTTGTAGTCTGTTGTTGTGTAGTTCCCTGATTCTTGTTATTATTCCTAGTACCCTTATATGCAGCTACCGAACCCCCAATTATGAGGATAATAACCGCTGATGCAATTATAACCCATAAAACGTTTTTTTTCATAAGTAACCAACTCCCCAGCATTTTTTTTGTTTTCTGCGTAACTGAAATATTTTATGTATACTTCTTAAATTATAATTATTACATATTTTTTTGTCATGGGAAATTACTTCCTAAGTCCTGATAAAAAAAGCTCTTTTATAACTATATTCTACAATCTTCAAATAATTATTTAGTTAACAAAATATTAATTATTAGTATACAAAAAGAAAAAAAGATACCTGATATATATATCGGTATCTTTATTATTTCGTATTTATCCAATAGTTTATTCCTTAACCAAGGCCTCTTCTGTATATGTATTTTTTCCATCCCATAATATCCATTCTTCGTATCCTGCGTCATAAACTGCCTTAATTTGCTGCTTTATCTGTTCAATACCATATTCTTGATAATACTTTTTGTTTTTTATGTACGTAGCAGTAAAGTCTTGCAAATACGGCCTCATTTTTGCTTTATAGCCCTGTACCTTCGCGATTTTTTTCCCTGCCTCTATTAAAGTATTATAAACAACATCATAAGGTTTCAAATCAGGCGCAGTGAAGTTTACACCATTGATTTTCTGTCCAACACCGTTACCCATTATTCCCTTTCCCGCATTTGCATAATGCGATGGATATACCATAGGACATATATAATCTATATCCATACCTACTCTTTCTATAACTTGTCCTATACTATTACCGTCCTTCGGACTTACACATACTATTCCAAATATATCTGCCGAAACCGGTACTCCTTTTTTTTCTCTTAATTCCTCAGATGCCATTCTTAAGAAACCGCATATTGCATCAGCTTTAGATATTTTTTCAATTCCATAATCAACCTCTTTACTACCCGCAGTAGGAAATCTTACATAATCAAACTGTATTTCATCAAATCCTATGTCTATAGCCTCTTTTGCTATATCAATATTATATTTCCAAACATCCTGGTTAAACGGGTTTGTCCATTTTGTGTCCTGTTTGTTTTTATATTCTCTCCAAAGTGTCCCTTTAGGGGTTTTGATAGCCAGATCTGCTCTTTTTGATGCAAGTCCGTCGTCTCTAAAACATACTATACGCCCTATAACGTATATATTATTGTCATGCAGCTTTTTTATTACTTTTTCAGGATTATAAAATTTTGTAAATAGCCCATTATTCTTAACTTCAGGAATTTTTGATTCGTAATTAACCTTACCCGCTTCTTTTATATCTATTACTATTGCATTTAGCTCAGTGCTTTTTATAACTTCGATAATATGATCCAACCTTTTTTCAATGCCCGCAAACACACCTGTGTAATATACAGCTTTTACTTTTTCAGTTTTTATATGCTTATCACTTTTTTCAATATTTTCTTTGTCAGCACTTTTATTGTCCGACTTTTCCTCATTTTCCCTGTTCAAAGGTATTTTCTCTTGTTGAGAAGTATTTATTTGGGTAGATTCGTCTTGTTTGCTGACTAAAACTGCATTTTTATCTGTTCCGGATAATACAAATAATAAAATAGCAGCGCCGATACCGGCTACCAAAACAATTAAAGAAAATATTACTTTTTTATTCTTATACATAGTTGCCCCTTTTTTATGTTTTTTATTTTAGTCGTCAGTAAACAATTTATCAGATTTTATATACAAAAACAATATTTATAGCAGCTTTTGCAGCAATTTTACTAAAATACCTTTAAGTAAATATTAATAAATAAAAAAGAGAAAGACATATGTCTTTCTCTTTTGGCTCCTCAAGTAGGACTCGAACCTACGACCCTGCGGTTAACAGCCGCATGCTCTACCGACTGAGCTATTGAGGAATATAAATCTGGCAGAGACCTACTTTCCCGGGGCGCTTCCACCCAAGTATCATTGGCACTGAGAAGCTTAACTGCCGTGTTCGGTATGGGAACGGGTGTGACCTTCTCGTAATAACCACCAGAAAGTTCAAATCGTAATAA
>JAOAIJ010000050.1 GCA_026414765.1 Clostridia bacterium
ACTTCAGCCCATGTATCGATATCACGACGGGTATAACCCACAACCGTTTGCTTTCCAGTGGTACCTGAAGAAGCATGGATTCTCACAATTTCACTCAATGGCACTGCAAACAGACCATACGGATAAGTATCTCTTAAGTCTTGTTTATAGGTAAATGGAAGCTTTTTTAGATCCTCAACTGATCTGATGTCCGAAGGCTCCAATCCTATTTTCTGCATTTTTTCTCTGTAAAAAGGAACATTATGATATATCCTTTTCACTGTGTCTATAAGCCTGTCGTACTGCACTTTTGATAGCTCATCCCTATCCATGCACTCATATGTCTTATTCCAGAATGCCATACAAAACACCACCATCCTTATTACTATCTCAAATGTTTATACCTAAATATTTTAATATCACTGACATAAATACAGATAGTGAGGAAAGAATACAGAGTGTTGATGTGTCCGTTACTCCGTCCTCTTTACTTTTCACTTAAATTTAGCCTGCGTTATATCCTGCTTCAAATGCATTCATATTCACCTCTAAAAACTTCGCAGGAACAGTTTCTCTGATAGACTCAAGCCATGTATCCTTCTCTATTGCAGTACCTTTTGCCATCAATCCCAGGAGTACTATATTTACAGCTTTTATATTTCCGCACTTTTTTGCTATATCTAGAGCATCTATTGAAATAACATTTTTGTAGCTGGCTTTCAGCTTATCAATGATATTTTCAGGGTAAGAAGCCTTTCCCATAATAACAGGCATTGGATTTATTGTCTGCTCGCTGACTATGAGCTTTCCGTCTTCTTTTAAATACTCGACCCACCTAAGTGATTCTAGCTGTTCAAAGCCAAGAATCACATCAGCTTCGCCCTGCTCTATCAAAGGAGAGTTTACTTTTTTGCCTATTTTCACATAAGTAACAACGCTTCCCCCTCTTTGTGACATACCATGCACTTCTGATACTTTAACATCATAGGATTTTTTAAGAGCAACATTTCCCAGTATTCTGCTGGCAAGCAGAGAACCCTGTCCGCCCACACCGACAATCATTATATTCAAATCACTCATTTTGAGCCACCTGCCTTTTCAAAAGCATCAAACGCACATACCTTGGTACATAGCCTGCATCCCACACAAAGAGCCTCATTTACTTCTATATGTCCGCCTTTATTCACTATTGCCGGACATCCGACAGTCATGCATTTTTTACACATTTTACATTTTTCAGAATTTATTTTTAATGAACCTTCAAATTTTACATTTTTAAGTAACGCACAGGGACGCTGAGATATTATAACCGAAGGCTCCTCTGTTTCTATTTCTTCTTTAACGACTTTCTCAAATTCTTTAATATCAAATGGATCAACTACTTTTACCCTTTCTATACCAACAGCATTTGAAAGCTTTACAAGGTCAACCTGCCTTGTAGGCTCACCTTTTATGGTAAATCCTGTAGTTGGGTTATGTTGATGACCTGTCATTCCTGTTATAGAATTATCGAGGATTATTACAGTAGAATTACCTTTATTGTATACTACATCGATTAAGCCGGTAATTCCTGAATGAATAAATGTGGAATCCCCTATAACTGCAACGGTCTTTTTTCCAAATTCCTTGCCACGGGCTTTTTCCATACCATGTGCAATACCTACGCTGGCTCCCATACATACACATGTATCCATGGCTTCAGACGGCGGTAATGCTCCAAGAGTATAACAGCCTATATCTCCGCTTACATTCAACTTTAATTTTTTCAGTACATAAAACATTCCTCTGTGAGGACATCCGGGACACATAACAGGAGGCCTTACCGGTACAATATCATTTATTTTAGATTTTGTTTCCTCCTTTAATCCAAGCAAGCATTCACGAATAATCTTTGCGCTCAATTCACCTGTTACAGGCAATTTGTCCTTACCTGTAACTTTTATGCCCATTTTCCTTATTTGATCTTCTATAAATGGTTCCAATTCCTCAACTACAAAAAGTTCCTCAACCTCTGAAGCAAACTGCGCTATTAATTTATCAGGCAGTGGATATGCCATACCTATCTTTAAAAATGATGCATCAGCAAATACCTCTTTGGCATATTGATAAGCTACTCCACTTGTGATAACACCTGTCTTTTTGCTTTTCCATTCTATCTTGTTTATATCTGAATTATTCGAATATTCCTTCAGCTCAGACATCCTTTTTTCTACTACCAGATGCCTTTTTCTTGCCATAGCAGGCATCATAACGTATTTGCTAAAATCCTTACTGTATTCCTTTAACTGATAATTAACCCTTTCGCCCTCTTCTACTATGCTCTGTGAGTGAGCTATTCTTGTAGATAATTTTACTATTACAGGGCAGTCAAATTCTTCGCTTATTTCAAACGCCTTTTTTACAAAGTCCTTGCATTCCTGGCTGTCTGATGGCTCTAGCATCGGAACTTTGGAAAATCTGGCATAAAATCTGCTGTCCTGCTCGTTCTGAGAACTGTGCATTCCAGGATCGTCAGCAACCATTATAACAAGCCCGCCGTTTATTCCTGAATAGGAAACAGTAAATAATGGGTCAGCTGCCACATTCAATCCAACGTGCTTCATCGAGCAAATACTCCTTGCACCTGCTATTGAAGACCCTATTGCAACTTCCAGAGCTACTTTTTCATTTGGAGACCATTCAGAATATATTTCATCATACTTTGCAATATTCTCTGTTATTTCCGTACTGGGTGTACCTGGGTATGCAGTAGCAATAGTAACACCTGCCTCATAAGCTCCCCTGGCAACAGCTTCGTTACCAAGCATCAACTTTTTCATTTACATTTCCTCCCCGATTATTAGGTTATTGATTTTCTGTTTCTTGATTTATCTCTGATGTGGAGATCTTCTTGTCCAGCTTTTCTAGTAATGTCCTGTTTTGTTTCTCAATATTGGCAACATATTTAGCTACCTTGACTAAAAAACATACAACCAAAATCATAAAAATAGGCTGTATTAAGTATGTGAAAATCATATAGTAGCTTAAGATTGAACCAAAAATACTAATATTGTCCATTTCACGTGACCGCCCTTAAAAATATTAATGTAAAATACTCAGTTTTCATTATTACAATTATAAGACATAAACATTTTAATGTAAATTAATTTATTGTAACCCTGAAAATCTATTTATTGGTTTATTTATTCCTTAAATCAATAACTCTTTTTGCCTTTCCGACAGAACGTTCTATAGACTTAGGCTCCACCAGCTTTACTTTTGCATCTATCTGTAATACCGTTTTTATCTTGTGTCTTATATTCTTTTCAATATTCTCCAGTTCGCTGAATTTCTCCAGCACTTTCCCATCAATAAGTTCTACCTGGACTTCTATATCGTCCATATAGCCCTTTTTGGTAACAATTATCTGATAATGAGGTCCTATGTGCTCCATCCCCACAAGTACGCTTTCTATCTGCGATGGAAAAACATTCACTCCCCTTATTATGAGCATATCGTCAGTTCTTCCGAGTACCTTGTTCATCCTTACACTTGTTCTGCCACATTTGCAGGTTTCAGGATTGAGTATGGTAATATCCTTTGTCCTGTACCTTAACATAGGAATTCCCTCTTTTGTAAGAGTTGTGAGAACCAGTTCACCTTTTTCACCATAGCCAAGAGTTTTTCCGGTATCCGATTCAATTATTTCAGGATAATACAAATCCTCATTAATATGCATTCCGCACTGATAGATACATTCACCGGAAACACCCGGGCCTACTATTTCGCTTAACCCATAGTTTTCAGTAGCAAGTATCCCCCACCTTTTTTCTATTTCAGCTCTCATTTCAGGAGTGTGTCCTTCTCCGCCAAACAGACCCAGTCTCAGTTTATGCATTCCCTTCTTTATTCCCATTTCCTCTGCGATTTCGGAAAGATACAGCACATATGAAGGAGTCCCAACAAGGATTGTCGAACCAAAATCCTGCATTAGCATCATTTGTCTTTCAGAATTACCGCTTGATGCAGGTACTACAGTAATGCCAACCTTTTCAAGACCATAATGCAGCCCAAAACCCCCTGTAAATAACCCATAGCCAAATACAACCTGTGCTATATCATCTTCACAACCACCTGCTGCAACTATCAATCTGGCAACTCCTTCAGACCAATCATCCATATCCTTTTTTGTATAGCCTACTACTATGGGTTTGCCTGTCGTACCTGATGACGCATGTAATCTTACTATTTTCTTCATCGGAACAGCAAAGAGACTGTACGGGTAATTATCCCTCAAATCATTCTTAGTTGTATAGGGTATTTTTTCTATATCGCTTAAGGTTTGAATATGTTCGGGCTTGAGACCGATTTCATCAAACTTATTTTTATAAAAAGGCACATTTTCATAAGCTCTTTTTACAACATCTCTTAGCCTTTCAAGCTGTAAAGCTTCCATATCCTTTCTATTCAGACATTCAGCTCCCTTGTTCCAGATCATAATAAAATCCTCCCATAAATAGTTTTCAAATAAACTAGAGTATTCCTGTTTTCAACAGCATAACGACAAAAGCAGAAGTAACAAGTGTAAGGAGCAGAGAGAAAACAAATGCTATACGTATGACCTTGTTCTCCTCTCCGAGTTTATCAATCGACGCAGCTGCATTCTGAAGCTTGGCAGGTGAAATAACACTGGCAAGTCCCCCACCAAAAGCAAGCCCGGCTGTTATTATCAGCATTCCGGTAATATTGAGGTTTAGCTCCTTGGATGTAGTAAGTGTATATTTAGCAAACATAGCGATGGTTGACGCTTCACTTCCTGTTATAAAGCCTCCAAATAGTCCTATAAACGATACAATAGCACTATATGCTCCCTTAAACACGTCTGCAGAAAAGTTTGCCAATACCTGTACCATACTGCTGTTTGCAAACTTGTTCTGTATCATATCAAATCCGGACATATTCATAAGTTCACCTATAGCAAAAAATACAGCTGCTGAAAAAACCGGTCTCGGTGCTCTCTTCCACCATACTTTCAAGGTGTCTTTGATCTGTACGGCAGATGGACGCAAGAACGGAATGGATAGGAGAATACTTACAAATATCCATGTATACGCATTCCACAAAGCTCTGGTAGCTATAGGTGATCCATCTGCAGTAAGTCCCTGGATAGGGAGTTTGTTAACATTGTAAAGATAATTGAATAATGGTTTAGGAACATTTAGTATAAGTATTACTGCAATCAGAATCAACCATGGCATCAATGCTCTCCATAGAGGAAACTTTTTCTCATATTCTATTTCTTCATCTGTCAGTCTACTCCTGTCTATTACCTTTTTACCCGTAACCAGCAAGTAAACTGCCATAGTTATAATTACTGCTATACCGCATAATACCCCGGTAAGAGTTACAAAATTGTCATACCTGTTGGTAAAGTAAGATACTATACCAATCACCAATCCGGTGATAAGACAAGGGAGCCAGCCTTCTTTTACAGCTTTTGCCCTGCCTACTATCCAAAGCATGCAGAAGCCTATCAGCGTCGAGACAACAGGAAGGAAAATAAAAAATATACTCCCTATGTCAGATAATGAAAGCTCACTGCCTTTTTGAATTATATTGTTTTTTACCAGAAAATCGTTTGCTATCCCGTGGAATACTACGATTGGCGCTCCAAGTAGAGCGTATGTGCATAATGAATCATACCCGATGGAGGGCAGTGCTATAGCAACATAAGTAGAATAACCCATTGCGATCAGAATGGGCGGCAAAAGTGAAACCGGAGTTGCACCTACAGCCACCATAAGGGTTCCAAATCCTATATTAATCATCATAATTTGCACAGCCTTGTTTTCACTGGCTATTGTCTTTATGAATATGATAACCCTCTTTAAGGCACCGGTCTTTTCCATGTACGCCATTTGTAATAATGAAGTTGCAACAATAAGAGAAACGGGAAACGATTTGATAAGTCCTGCTAAAGAAGATCTAAAAATTACTTCGAGGTTTGTCCTGAAAAATAAGAATGCTATTACGGAGATAATTAACCACCCAACAATACCGCTTATATCAGCCGGTTTTCTCCAAATAATGAGCATAAAAAGAATTACTGCTATTGGAAGCAGCGTTAATAATAGTGACCCCACTGACCACATGTTCTACCATCCTTCCAAACTTACAAATTACAATACCTACCATACTTCTACCTACCTGCAAGGCTAGTATAAGGAAATTGTTCTTTAATATTGTATAACATAGACAAAAAAAAATAAAGAAGTTTTTGTTTAGAAAAACTTCTTTATTCTCTTTGCTTTTCACTTTTTTGATATTTTTTTCAGTCATATAATTGTTGAAAAAATATCCCTACTTCAAAACCTCGACCATATTCTTTTCCAGAGTCTTCAGCTTAGCCCTCAGTTCATCTACCTCAAGATCGCTTTTGTCCTGCTTCAACTCATTCTTTAACAACTCTGCCAATTCATCAAATTCTTCCTTAAGAGTCTCCAGCATTTCAATAACTGCTAGCCTCTTGTAGCTGTGACTTGCTGTATGCTGCTTTTCACCGGCTTCTACTACTCTTGCAGCATTAATTATGTATGAATCGCCCTTTCCAGGTATTATAGTATCTATATTGAATCTTTCATTTATTGAGGCTGCAAAATCCATCATGCCATCCTCTTCACCATGCACAATAAAAATCTTCTTCGGTTTTCTGTTGAATTTCCCTATCCACTCCAGCAAGCCATCCCTGTCTGCGTGTCCCGAAAACCCCTCTATCATCTCTATTCTTGCATTTACAGAAATATCTTCACCAAAGAGTTTTACCTTTTTTGCCCCATCTACAAGTTTCCTTCCCAATGTACCGACTGCCTGATAGCCTACAAACAGTATAGTACACTCCTTTCTCCAAAGATTATGCTTCAGATGGTGTTTTATTCTTCCTGCTTCGCACATTCCACTTGCAGAAATGATAATAATACTGTCATCTCTCTCATTCAGCGCTCTTGACTCATCGGGAGTTTTGGTAAACTGCAGGCCGGCAAACTCGAGAGGGTTATCACCATTAGCAATATATGCCTTTGCCTCTTCATCATAACAATCCAGATTTCTTCTGAAGATTTCCGTTGCTGATATTGCTAAAGGGCTGTCGATAAAAACAGGCATACTGAGCAGTTTCTGGATTTTGGAATTATATTTGTCCCTTTGCTTATGCAGCTCATATATGATTTCCTGAGTCCTGCCTACCGCAAAAGAAGGGATTATTACATTTCCACCCTTATCAACTGTTTCATTTATTATGTCAACAAACCTCTCAACTTTATTTTTATTATCTGCATGGAGCCTGTTTCCGTATGTCGATTCTATGACAAGGTAATCAGCACTTTCTATGAGTGACGGATCTCTCAATATGGGTATATCTTTGTTGCCAAGGTCTCCGGAAAATACTATTTTGGACTCTTCCCCGTTTTCAGTTATCCATACTTCGATTATGGAAGAACCAAGTATGTGGCCTGCGTCATTAAACCGAAGCTTTACTTCATCATTCAGCTTTATGACTTCACTATATTCGACACTGCGGAAAAGCTTAATACAGTCAATCGCATCCTGATATGTATACAAAGGTTCTACCGGAGGCTTACCGGCTCTTTGTCGTTTCCTGTTAGTCCATTCATTTTCAAGTTCTTGTATATGACCGCAGTCAGGTAACATTATGCTGCACAACTCTGTTGTCGCTTTTGTTGTGACGATTTCGCCCTTGAATCCGTCAATATACAATTTAGGTATCCTGCCGCTATGATCGATATGGGAATGGGTGAGTAACAAATAATCAATTTCTGAAGGATTAAATGCAAAATCCTCTTCATTCAGCGCGACTTCCTTTGAATGACCTTGGAATAATCCACAATCGACAAGAAGCCTATAATTCTTTGTTTCCAAAAGATAACACGAACCTGTCACAGTTTTTGCTGCTCCCAGAAAGGATATTTTCATATAAGCACCTCACAATATTAGCGCTACTTTTCTGCGCAGAAGTAGGTATAGGTATTTGTTTATAATTCGACGCAAATTTGTATATTTCCTCTTTATTCATCTTTATATTTTTATCCTGTTTTTTAAGTACAAAATTCTTTTGTATCTATAGTAAATAATGTAAATAAAACAAATGTCCTTTTCTTATTTTATTGTTCCTTACACACTATTTTAGGAGGGTAAGTAATGAAAAAACTTGAAATTAAAGAATTCGGATTGATCAGTATTTTCAAAGTCTCAATATATATTATGGTAATTCCTATGGCCTTATTCATTCTTATAGGAATTATTATGTGTATTGCCGCTATTCTTCTAAAATCCGGACAATTTTTGTTCATTGGTGCTGTATATGCCATTCTGCCTGTAGTTGCTATTCCTTTTTATGGAGCAATATACATGCTTATCGGATTTATATATAATACTTTTTCGAAACGTTTCGGAGGCCTTGAGATCACAATTCAAGAGCGTGAGTAATAAATAAAAGGTCTATTGCAAAACAACAGACCTTTTATTTATTTAATCATAATATTGCTTGCGAAAGCAATTTTACAGCATTCTCCAGATCACTTACACTCACCATTTCCACCGGGCTATGCATATACCTGCAGGGTATGGATATTGCTCCAGAGGGTATACCTCCAGCTGTTAAGTGTATTGCCCCAGGGTCACTTCCTCCTGCTTCCAGTATTTCAAACTGATAAGGTATGTCTAGTTTTTTAGCAGAATTCTCCAATATTCTCCTGACCTCCGGGTGGCATATGACCGAGCTGTCCTTGATTTTGATAGCCGGGCCTCTTCCGCATTTTACTTCCATCGGTTTTGTTTCAGGCGTATCCCCTGTCAGAGTAACATCCACTGCTATAGCGATATCTGGCTTGATCTGATAAGCAGCAGTTCTGGCTCCTCTTAATCCCAACTCTTCCTGAACAGTAAACACAAAATACAGTTCATTTTCGGTTTCAGGGTGGTTTTTGACAGTTTCTACAAGTACTGCACACCCACTCCTGTTGTCAAGAGCTTTTGAGATTATCTTACCATTTTCGTTCACTGCATCTCCGATAAAGCAAGCGGTATCGCCTATTCGAATCTTCTTCTCCGTTTCATCTTTACTGCTTGTACCAATGTCTATATACATTCTTGATAGCTTTAAATCCTTCATTTCTTCGATTTTTTCCTCATAAAATACAGAACCGGTTGTTCCATTTTTAAATCTTACTTTCTGTCCAAGAGAGTAATAAGGTGAAACCCAGCCTATATTAGAAAAACGTATAAAGCCTTTTTCATCAATATAGGTGGCCATTATGCCTATCTCATCCATATGGGCTGCAAGCATTATCTTTTTACCCGTACCCTTCTTAACCGCTATAAGATTCCCAAGTGTGTCGGAATATATCTCATCTACCTTGTCCTTTATCTCGGTCTTGATAACCTCACTTATTTCTTCCTCATTTCCGGATACTCCAAATGCATTTGTAAATTTTCTGACCAGATCAAACATCTATATACCCTCCGTTCTTAATTGCTTCTATTTTACTCTGATCCTTACTAAATCCGTTTAGCACTTCCCGTGTCAGAGCAATACAGCTTTCAAAATCATTTTTATTCATTACAGATACGGGCGAATGTATATATCTGCATGGAACTGAAATCGTTGCTACCTTTACCCCTTTATGTACTTTTTGTATTTTGCCCGCGTCGTTTCCACCAGTAGTTGTCTGTTTGTACTGGACACTGATATTATTGGCTAAAGCAGTTTTATAGATAAAATCTACGAAGTTTTTTGCTGCGTATGATGTTCTATCCATGATGGTAAGGGCTGCTCCTTTGCCCAGAATAGTTGAATACTCGTACTTTTCTACCCCTGGTACATCAGAGCAGGTAGTACCCTCCAGTACAAGGGCTAAATCAGGGTTCACTGCATATGCTGCAGCCTCTGACCCTCTTAATCCTACTTCTTCCTGTACTGTAAAACATGCATATAAATCAAAGCTATATTTGTTTTTCAGCATTTCTATCAAAACCGCACATCCAACCCTATCATCCAATGCTTTAGCTTTAATACAACTATCACCAAATTCAGTAAACTCACTTGAAAAACAAATATAATCCCCTCTTGGTGCCAGCCTCTCTGCTTCCTCCCTTTTATCCGCTCCAATATCAATATACATGCTCCTGAGTTTGATATTATTTCTTCTTTCTTCCCTTTCCTGGAGGTGTATTGTTTTACTTCCTATTACACCAGGAATGCGCCTATCGCCTATAAACACCTTTTTCCCCGGAAATATTCTCTCGTCCATGCCTCCGACCATCTTAAACTTAAGAGTGCCGCCGTCACCATATCCGGTAACCATAAATCCCACTTCATCCATATGCGCCGACAGCATCACCTTGTACTTGGAAGAATCACCTTTTTTATAAGCAATCAGGTTTCCCATAGTATCAACCGTTATATTATCAACGTAAGTACTGATCTGTTTCTGTATGTAATCTCTTACCGCATCTTCGTTTCCCGAAACCCCGTTTAGCTCTGTTAGTTCTTTTAGAATGCTCAAATTGAAAGACATTGAATCCCCTCCCTACCTGGTTCTAATCTCTTTACAAATGCCGCTACAGCTCTTGCTGCATTTTTTATGTCTTGTACATCAACCGTTTCAACTGTTGTATGCATATACCTTACAGGAATTGAAACCAGCAATGAAGGAATTCCGGCTCGTGAAACCTGAGTTATCCACGCTTCAGTACCTGTGTCATCAGGCTCAACATCAATTTGGAATGGAATATTCTCTTCTTTACATATTTCCATCAGCTTTTTGGTAAACTTTCTATGAAGGTTTGGCCCGATAGCTATGGCAGGTCCTTTCCCCAAAGGATATGTCTCATCTTTTGGGGCATCAGGCATATCTCCATGACATGCATCTATAATTACGGCTATATCAGGTTCAAGATTGAAGGATACTGTCTCAGCGCCTGTGCAGTGTGTCTCTTCCTGTACAGTTGCTACAAAATATACATCAATTTCATGCAGAACTTTTGTCAATTCTTCCATAACCCCGAGCAGTACAGCAATTCCACAGCGGTTATCTACTGTCTTACCGCTTAACTTACCTCCTTGCAGTTCATTCATTTCTGATTTAAAGGTAATTAAGTCCCCTATACTAATTATATTCTTAACATATTCCGCATTCATTCCCACATCAACGTACAAATCATCCATTTTAACTGCCTTCTTTGTTTCTTCGGGTTTTAAGAGATGCGGAGGCTTTGCTCCAATAAAGCCGGGAATCTTGTCCCTTCCATGAACTGTTACTTCCTGAGCCAGCAATATTTTACTGTCTATACCCCCTATATTGGCTAATCTGAGAAAACCATTTTCATCAATACTTTTGACAAGAAACCCTATCTCATCAAGGTGTGCGGTAATCATTATCCTATACTTTCCATTTCCTGTACCTCTCTTGATTGCAACGACATTATAAAATTTATCGATGCCTACATCATCACAATATTCACCAAACAGTTCTTTCATCTGCTCTGCCATATCTTTTTCATATCCCGATACAGCCGCATATGTACTAAGTCTCTTCAAAATACTTATGTAATCCATATGTCACCTCATACTCAGCATACTCCGTTAAGCGGCCAATCAACACAGGTGATATCTTGGTTATCAAAGATAATTACACCCATATTCTATCAATTCAGGCACGCACTTAACTGTGCATTATATTATTAGATTATATCAGAATTAATATTAATATAATTATTATTTTTTCCATTATTTACTCTTGACGAATTGCTTATTTTCATTTATACTAGTCAATGTCACTTTTGACGGGCCTTTAGCTCAGTTGGTTAGAGCAACCGGCTCATAACCGGTTGGTCCGGGGTTCGAGTCCCTGAAGGCCCACCAATAAAACAGAGTCACAGAAAACAGAAGGAAGTAGTCATATATGAATGGCTTCTTTGAAGCTTAAATGATTTCTAACTTCTGATTTCTGACTTCTGCAGTTTAAGCCCAGATAGCTCAGTCGGTAGAGCAGAGGACTGAAAATCCTCGTGTCGCTGGTTCGATTCCGGCTCTGGGCACCAAAAAAGCTAATTCGTTTTAAGAGTTAGCTTTTTATTTTTTGTTTACATATCAACTAATTGTAATTCCAATTTATCATTAATTTCATTTAAGCTCATTAAGCCAATTAGAATTTCCTAATAAATAACTCTTGATTTTTCCCAAAATAAATGCTATACTACATGAGCAGTTTTTCTTTAATAAGCTTTGTTTTTTATTAATGGGAGGGTTCCCGAGCGGCCAATGGGGGCAGACTGTAAATCTGTTGTCACACGACTTCGATGGTTCGAATCCATCTCCTCCCACCAAAAAACAGTTCACTATATAGTGAACTGTTTTTATTTTATAAATATTTGTTTTTAAACTCTGTGAAAGTAATACATTTTGCAAACCCTGTAACATATTTAAAGTAACATACTGTACAGTATCACGCGGAATAATCTTTCCATCTATCCCTTCCAGATCAAAAGTTCCGACACATTCGTTAATCACATATGTTTTATATCCTCTTGCGCTAGCTTCACAGGTTGTTGTGTCACAACAGTGGTTTGTTTTCACTCCAGAGCTCTATCACCTTCATATTCTATAAACTATTAACTATCCGCTTAAAAATATTGCCCCTTTCTTCAAAATTCCTAAACATATCGAAGCTGGTACTTGCCGGAGAGAGAATTACTATATCCCCTTCCTTGGCAAATGAGTAAGCAGTTTTCACCACTTCCTCATATGTATTACACTTTGTTACAGTCAATTCCTCACCAGTACCCATTCTTGACATAGCTTCCTTGACTGCTGCTTCTATTTTTGATGCAGTAGCACCTATCAGCACAAGATGCTTTACTCTTTTTATTATAGGTTCTCCTATATCATCATACGGTATCCCTTTATCCTTCCCTCCTGCTATCAAAATAACCTTTTGCTTAAAAGTATTCAAAGCAGCAATTGTCCTGCTTGGGCTGCTGTCTATTGAACTATTGTAAAATTTAACACCGTTCAGTTCCCTAACAAGCTCAATTCTATGTTCTACACCTTTAAAGGCCTTTGCTACCTTACGTATTGTTGAAGGCTCTACATAATCAATAACAGCTGCTGAAGCCGCCAAATAGTTTTCAATGTTATGAACTCCAGGGATACTAATGTCTTCAGCCTTAACCAGTTCCAATTTTTTTCCCGGATTGCTAAAAACGAGCATGCCGTTTTCCAGTCCAGCACCTTCCTCAATACTATTGGTCCTGCTGAAGAATACTGCCTTCCCCTTTGCTTCAATTCCGAATTGTTTAGTTATTTCATTATCAAAATTTAGTACCAGCTTATCATTTTCACTCTGGAAGCGAAAAATGTTTTTCTTTGCGTCTGTATATTCCTCCATGGATTTATGCACATCCAGATGGTTAGGTGAGATATTGGTTATTACGGCTACATGTGGACTTTTTCGCATAGTATGCAGTTGAAAGCTGCTTAACTCAAGTACTACCTTGTCAGTTTCCTTTATCTCTTCAACTCTGCTCAGCAATGGCATTCCTATATTTCCACCCAACCAGCAGACATATCCCTGCTCCTTTAACATATTATAGATTAAAGTAGTAGTTGTTGTTTTCCCGTCACTCCCTGTGACAGCAAATATTTCAGCAGGACATAAGTCGAAAAACACTTCCATTTCAGATGTTATCTGCGCTCCGTTTTTTCTCGCCTCGACTAATTCAGGTAAATCATACCGCATTCCTGGTGTTCTGAAAACCACATCAAAGCCTTTTAGGTTTTTTAGATAATCTTCTCCTAAACTGTATTTTATATCTAAACCTTTGAAACTGCTTAATACCTGTTCCAGTTTTTCTTTATCGGATTTATCAAATGCTGTGATGTCTGCCCCCATGGAATACAAATATTTTATTAGAGGAGTATTACTTATGCCTATGCCCAAAACTGCAACCTTTTTATCCTTCATCATTTTTCTGAACTTGCTTATACAATTTTCCAAAGTCAAGCCTCCTGTGCTATAGAATTGCTATATAATTCTAATATCCTTTTCTTTTTTTGATATACTTATGCTGCATCAAAACTTTTTCCCACTTCTGCGCCCATTTTTCAGAACCAAACATCCTTGCAAACTCAATACACTGTTTTATGAATACTTCCTCATCCTTCATGCTGTTAAATGATATTCTCTCCAATATCTGTCCGAAAGTACCACACTTATCATATAATACTATACATTCTTTACAAATCATATACAAAAATGTACCGGTAATTTCATCATTATAAAGAATTTTTTCAAAGGTCTCAGGAGTATATACCTGTACCTTTACCCGAAACAGTTTTTCCTTCAGCAGTTCCAGCTTTAAAGTATCATTTATTAATATATAGGAATTTAGCCCTATATTATCATGTGTGAGTAATAATATCTCATAATCATTCTGTGAATTCCTGTCACCTCTGGCTCTGGAACCAAACAAAACCAAGCTCATAATCTCTATACCCAGTTTTTCCCCAACTGTACCGATAAGATCCTTAATTCGTTCCAACACTCTGTCACCTTTTATCCATTCACGTTCCATTTGTTGCCTCCTGATGATTACGCTGTATATAAACTGATAACTGAGAAAAATAAAAAAATAATAAATTACCACTTGCAAAAGTTGTGTTTATTTAGTAAAATGTTTATTGCGCTCACGAATTAGCACTTAGAAAACTTTATCATGCGAGAATGGCGGAATTGGCAGACGCGCTAGATTCAGGTTCTAGTGAATGCAAGTTCATGCAGGTTCAAGTCCTGTTTCTCGCACCATGAGGACTTTATTTAAAGTCCTCTTTTTATTTCTCTTAATTTAGCCTTATCTGAAGCTGGCACCTTCAAATAATTGGCAAATTGTCTTCTTTCAAATAAAAGAATGTCCTGACAGGTTTAAAACTATACCTGTTTGATAAGATTATCTGTTCGGTACTCCCTACAAAAAGTATTCCATTGACTTTCAACGCTTTATTGAACTTCTTATATATATCTACCTTTGCTTCTTCAGTAAAGTATATAAGTACATTTCTGCACACTACAAGATCACATTCCTTTGGGTATTCATCTTTTAAAAGATTTATCTGTTTGAAATCAACGCACTTCTTGATTTCATCCTTTACAACAAAAGTTTCTCCTGATTTAATAAAATACTTATCTAAAAACTCTTTCGGGAGATTTTCCACACTTTTGGGATTATAAATACCATTAACAGCTTTTTCAATTGCCCCTCTGTCAATATCAGTCGCAAGAATCCTGATATCTTTCAAGGGTAGAAATTTATTCAGCACCATTACAAGTGTATAGGGTTCATCTCCTGTAGAACAGGCGGAGCTCCATATTTTTAGTGTTTTAGACTTCTGAAGCAGCATTGGAATTATTTCCTTTTCAAGAACCTCCCACTGCTCAGGATTTCTATAAAACTCTGATACATTTATAGTAAGATAGTTTATAAATTCATTATAGAGTATTTTATTAGACTTTAAAGCTATTATATAGCCATCATAGTTATCATATCCGTTTTTACTGATTAAGGAATCAATCCTTCTTTTCATCTGTTTTTCTTTATAGCAGCTTAAGTTTATACCTGTCATAGTAAATATCTGTTCTTTAAATTTTTCATAATCCATCATAGATACGACGCCCCATTCTTTTGTATTTTCAATAACTGCATACCTGTCTGTAGAATATACATATCCACTATCCAATTCATGAAACATTAAATAACGATATGATGGTAAAAAGCAGTAAAAAGAGATGTGATTGAAAAACAGCTTAATTTTATAAGAATAATAATACTACTAGCATTCGTTAAAAAATCTTTTTATCTCTATTTCAGCGTTTTCTATTGAATCTGAAGCATGAATCAAGTTTTGATACCTGCTAGAACCGAAATCACCACGTATTGTCCCCGGAGCAGCCTCAAAGGAATTGGTCTTTCCTATCAGATTTCTGACAGTCTGAATGACATTTTCACCTTCTACAACCATTATTACAACAGGGCCCGAAGTCATAAAGTCAATCATGTCATCATATACGGGGATATCTTTTACATGTTCATAGTGTTTTTCAGCAACAGATCTCGGAATATTTATCATTTTCAAAGCAGATATAGCATAGTTTTTTCTTTCAATTCTGGTAATAAGTTCGCCGATAAGCTTTCTTTTGACAGTGTCGGGTTTAAGGATAACAAGTGTTCTCTCCATGGTCACTCTCCCATAAACTTATATTAATTAAACACATTAATAATATCTGTTTAAGATTAATATACAATACACTATATTCCATTTTACCATAACTTACTGTAAAAATAAAGGTAATAATGTCAATACAAAAAAAGAATAGGGAATGTAAAATACCCTATTCTTTCATGGATAATAAAAGTTTTTCTGCTTTATTCTTCTTTTAAGCTTGCTGAAATATCTCCTAATGTTACGGTCATTTCTTCCTTGTGTTCTGTAGGAAGTTCTTCTTCACCCTTGGTTTCTGCTTTTTCTTCATTTGGCTTCACAGGGTCTATAGGATTTACTTCTTTTATACTCAAGCTGATTTTCTTTGTTTCCAGGCTAAACTCCGTTATCTTGGCCTCAATTTCCTGGCCTATTTCCAACACATCGCTCGGTTTTGCAATCCTCATATTGGAAATCTGAGAGATGTGAACGAGTCCGTCTATCCCTTTTTCAAGTTCAACAAATGCACCAAATGGTACAATACGCACAACTTTACCTTTTACTATATCTCCGACCTTATACTTTTCTTCAGCTTTAAACCACGGATTGTCCTGGGCTTTTCTGTATCCAAGTGAAACTCTCTTTTTATCCGCGTCAAATTCGAGTATATTTACTTCAATTTTATCCCCTATTTTCAGAACTTCAGATGGATGCTTAACTTTAGTCCATGAGAGTTCTGATATATGAATAAGACCGTCAATTCCGCCTATATCTACGAAAGCACCAAAATCCATTATACTCTTTACTGTTCCCGCATACTTCTTGCCTATTTCCACGCTGGACCAGAAATCGTTTGCTGCACGCGATTTTTCTTCCTCAAGTATCACCCTTTGTGAGCCAACAATTTTCCTCTTCTGTTTATTCAGCTCAATAATCCTTACATTTATTACCTGCTTCATAAACTCATTCAGATCTTTCACAAACTTATCACTAATTTGTGAAGCTGGTACAAAAATCCTTATACCGCCGGCATTTGCAACAACACCGCCGTTTACTACATCAACAACCTTTGCTTTGACAGGTGTTTTTTTCTCATAGGCTTCTTCAATTTTTTCCCATGATTTCATAGCATCGATCTTTTTCTTAGATAACAGGACGTTACCTTCTACATCATTTACTCTTATTACAAAAACTTGAACCTCATCCCCTGCCTTTAGTGACTCGGAAGGATTGAAATCCGGGTCATCCGTAAACTCTTCCATTGGTATAATTCCATCACATTTAAATCCTAAATCCACATAAACCTCGGAATTATTAAACCCAATAATTTTCCCTTTTACGATTTCACCAGTTTTCAGTGTAACAAGAGAACTTTCAAAGGCTTCTTTAAAGCTCATTTCGTTTTCCTGTTTATTTAATTCGCTCATTTTTTTTAAAACCTCCTTGATTATCCAGTCCGGCGTTGATGCTCCAGCAGTAATACCGACTTTATTATAGTTTTTTATATCCTCCAGTGGTAATTCACCGGGCATTTCTATTTTTAGTGTTTTAGGACAGTATTTTTTGCAGATTTCATACAACTTCTGTGTATTCGAGCTGTTACTACCGCCTATTACAATCATCAAGTCAACTTTTTTTGCAAGTTCTAATGCTTCCTGCTGTCTTTGACTTGTTGCATTACATATTGTATCAAATTTTATTACATTTTCAAATTTATTTTCTAGGTATTTATTAATATTTTCCCATTTTTCCTTGGTTAATGTTGTCTGAGCTACTAAACAAAGCTTTTTCTCATCTTTTCCGATCTGTTCTGCATCTTCAATGCTGTTCACTATGTAAGCCGTATTATTACTCCAACCGTTTATGCCTATTACTTCAGGATGATTTTTATCGCCTATGATAACTATCCTGTATCCTTCATCATATTTCTGAGCGACCAGTTTATGAATTTTTTTTACATATGGACAGGTAGCATCAACAAAACTCAACTCCTTTTCCTTGATTGCCTCATATACTTCCGGAGCAATCCCATGTGCTCTTATCACAACGATTCCAGAGCCTTGGATACATTTGACATCATCTATGACGCGTGCACCCTTTTTCTTGAATCTGTCTATAACCTGTTCATTATGAATTATAGGTCCAAGCGTATATATGTCTTCATTTTCATTTAATAATCTATCTAAAGTATTTACTGCCTTGTCCACCCCAAAGCAAAATCCAGCAGTGTCGGCTAAGATTATTTCCAATTATTTTTCCTCCATCTGAGCATATACTCTTTCTATTATGCTCTTACTGAATTCCTTCAGCTCATCATTAGAGTATTTAATATTCTTATCTGCATCAAGGTAATACGGTTTTCCAAACACTATTTTTATTTTGCTGAAGGGTTTATAGTCTCCTTCGACGGAAACAGGAATAACCGGAACATGTTTTTTAATCGCAAACATAGCTGCACCTGGGTTAGGCTTAGCTACCCTTCCCGTATTTCTCTTGGTTCTTGTACCTTCAATAAACATTCCAAGTATGTGGTTGTCATCCAGAAGCTTAAATGCTGTTTTGATGGCACCTACATCCCCTGTTCCCCTCTTGACCGGAAAAGCACCAAGCCGTCTGATGAGAAAACCTACGACAGGATTTCTGAACAGCTCTTCTTTGGCCATCCAACGAATCAGACGCTTTATTCTGTACCCGATGAAAAACATATCGAGTTCCCCGGCATGATTGGCACATAGTACCGCTCCACCCTTTAAGGGTATATTTTCTCTTCCTTTAATCTCAACTCTGTATAAAATACAGAATATCAACCTCACAATTAACCTGACAATATCTTTCATTTATTTATTCCTTTATTAGAGACATAATTTTTTCTGCAACCTGCTCAATAGTATAATTTGTTGTGTCTATTTCAACTGCATCTGCTGCTTTTGACAAAGGAGCAAATTCTCTGCTGCTGTCATTTTTATCCCGGTATTCAATATCCTTCTTTACTTCTTCAAGTGAGATGCCGCTTATTCCCTTTGCTATCTGCTCTTTATACCTTCTTAATGCCCTCTCCTCGACAGACGCATTTAAAAATATCTTTAATTCTGCGTTTGGGAGTACATAAGTACCTATATCTCTTCCATCCATAACTATGCTGTTTTTATCAGCTATTTCCCTTTGCAGCTCCACAAGCTTCAGCCTTACAGCAGGTATGGCCGCAACATTTGAAGCTCCTATTGATATTTCGGGTGTTCTTATTTTGTGTGTAACATCTTCACCGTCAAGAAATATCTGCTGCTCAATTCCTATGTGAGCAATTCTGATTTCTATACTTTTTACCATTTGTGCCAGTTTGTCAGCATCCCTGGTATCGATACCTTGTCTGGCAGCCTTAAGGGCAACAGCCCTATACATCGCTCCAGTATCCAGATAGATAATGCCTAAAGCCTTTGCTACACTTTTTGCAATAGTACTTTTACCTGCTCCTGCCGGTCCGTCGATTGCTATGTTAACTTTTTTCAATTCAAACTCCTCCGTTGGCTTATTCATCAATTGGAAGATTTTCGTGTATATAATTCTATATAAATTCTAAAATTCCTCTTTTAAATAACGAGTCTGTTTAATAATCTCCTGTTTCTACTTCAAACATCTGAAAATATTGCTGGCACAAACTAAAGATCAGGCCTTAAAACCTTTGCTCCTTTGAGATATATATGCTTTATATCTTTATTGCTTTTATCGGTATTTATGTGTATTAATACTCTTACGCACTTCCTCAGGCTCCCAGGTACATCAACTTCATTTGTACACATCAGAGCAACATCGGTCCAGCCAAGTTGTCTTGCTGCTACTGCCGGGAATACTGCATCCAGATCTTTCGTAGACGAGAAAAATACACTGATTACGTCGTCCTGGTTAATACCATTTGCTTTCTCGATTTCACATAATAAGGTTTTAGTTTCATTGATAATATCATCTACTGTATTATTCTCTACAGTAATTGCGCCTCTGATTGCTCTTACCATCTTTGAACCTCCGTGCTTCCATAATACATTATTTGTGTTACTATCCCTAATTTATAGCTATTAATTTTAATAACTTTTTATTCAAATGATTCAACAGCCTATACTGCCCTGTGTCCCAAGCCAATGGATACTTCATTCAGATGCAGCAGACCTATCCCAAAGAAAATTGCTACACTTACATGATCCTTATACCTTGCTATACCTATCTTACCACCGACATTCAAGCCTATTGCCTTAGGCATTATCTGAGAAATTGCTTCTCTTGTTGCACCCGCAACAGCTCCTTCTTCAGCATGACTTTCGCTTATTACTCCTTCTCTCTTTGCGGACACAACAGCTCTTTCAATAATCTTCATTACAGAATTGATAAATTCACCGCCGTAATCTACACCAGCAGTATGTATACCTGTTTTAATAAAATCTGCCTGTAGCTGTTTTTCATCCTGCCTGTCCGCCGATAATGCTATCTTTATAGCGGCACTTGCTATTTCCTTACTTCCAAATTGTTTATTATCCACACTTAGCACATCCTTGCAAAATAATTAGTAGTTGCATACATGATAGTAATAGTTTTGTATAAACAAACATTTTTAATTCTACAAAAATCTAAAGACTTTTTGATATATTTAACTTCAATCTTTACAAACTATAATTATTATATAGGAATAATTAGCCTAAAACAACAAAAAGCTGTGAGCTTAATTAAAGTTAATCTCACAGTTAAGTTATACTATACCTTTTTCTGCTGAAAGTATTTGTACCGGATTTTCTTTAACCGATTTTTACTTGCGTAAGTTTCTTTACTCCTGACTTTATCCGGACTCTTTTATTTGCACATTCTGAGTCTATATTTTCGCTTTTAGTTATTATTATCACTTCAGCTTCATCCTGGATTCCGCTTCCGTCAATTTCCACAATATCTCCATCCTTGACAGGTAAGCTAATAACACTATTATTAAAGACTGCAGCCTCGTCGCCATTTATCAATACTTTCAACCGCCCATCCGGACTTCCGCTTAATAATTTCAGTCCGATTTCTCCCTCTTCGTACAAGTATTCCTCGACTCCAAGCGGAGTACCTTCAAACTCATCATTTCCATTGACAAATGTTCTGACAGAAGGGCTTATAAGTGCAGTCTGTACTATTACAAGCAACGTAAACGCAATAATGAATGTAAAAAACATGAAACGCTCGAAAGAAAATTTCTGCTTCTGTCTATATGAGTCAACTCTTGTAAATGTATTATTTCTTTTTTTATAGCTGTCATCAGATTTTTTCTTCTTACCCATGCTCCCTCTATCTGTACTAAAAAGCCAGCTCAGTACTGAGCTCCCAAAGGATGCTACACTTCTTCTATTCTTGATACCACTTTTATTTTTCCTGTGCTTGTTTACCCTGTAGACAAGGAGCTTCATTTTTGTCACCTCACATATTACATCAAATCCGCGAATCATACGTTAATTCTTTTAAATTATTAACGTTGTTGCGTATAGTAATAATATGCTCTGCTTTGGCAAAAAATACACGTAAGGATCAGTGTGTCAGCAATGCAATCCTGCCAGATAACCTGTAGAAAAAGCTATTGTCAGATTGAATCCGCCTGTGTAAGCATCAACATCAATAATTTCGCCTGCAAAATGTAAGCCTTTTATGAGCTTTGACTCCATTGTCGAAGGATTTATTTCGTCCGTAGAAACCCCTCCTGCGGTTACAATAGCCTCGTTTATAGGCCTTGAACCGGCTATGGTTACAGTAAGACCTTTGAGCAGTTTCACCAGGCTTTTTCTTTCTTCCCTTGTTATCTGATTAACAAATTTTTCAGGAGAAATTCCAGATAAAGCAATAATTATGGGAATAAGCTTCTGTGGGAGCAAATCATCCAAAGAGTTCTTAAATTGCTTTCTTGAATTTTTCTCAAAATCCCTCTGCACCCTATCATCCAGCTTTTCCTCATCCAGCGCGGGTTTTAGATCTATTACAAGTTTTATATCCTTGTAGCCATAATCCAGTATATGTCTGCTACCACTCAGTATCACAGGCCCCGATACGCCAAAGTGAGTAAACAGCATTTCCCCGAAATCGCTGTATACTTTCTTGCCTTTGTTATTTTGCATTGTAATACGTATATTTTTAAGGGAAAGTCCCTGTAGCTCCTTAACCCACGATTCTTCCGCAACCAATGGTACAAGCGACGGTTTCAGATCAACAATTGTATGTCCGAGTCTTTTTGCCATTTCATGTCCCTCACCTGTCGAACCTGTTCCGGGATATGAAACACCACCGGTAGCCAAAATTACAGAATCGCACTTAATAACTTCACCGGTCTTCAATTTCACACCCGTAACTGTACCCCCGTTTGTTTCAATTGCCTGAACAGCAGCCTTTAACCGGATGTTTACTCCATTGCTTTTAATATATTTTTTAAGAGCATCTATAACATCCTGTGACTTGTCCGATACGGGAAATACTCTACCCCCTCTTTCAACTTTAGTTTCCAGACCGTTTGCTGCAAAAAAAGCTATAAGCTCTTCATTGGAAAAAGTATATAAAGTCGAATACAGAAAGCTGCCATTTCCGGGAGTATTAGCTATTATTCCTTCTATATCCGTGTTGTTTGTTATGTTACATCTACCTTTCCCGGAAATAAAAATCTTTTTTCCCAGCATATCATTTTTTTCCAGGAGGATTACTTCAAGTCCGCGCTCTCCCGCTTTTCCGGCTGCCATAAGGCCTGCTGCCCCACCACCTATTACTACCACTCTCTTTGTCATACTTTATCTCCTGATATCAACATCTATTTATTATTCCCATTTCCCTAGAAAAATTAAGGGTGAATATGAATTCACCCCGTTTTATCTTACATTTTGTTAATGGTATATTAATCTCCTTTGACAGATTGATAACTGGAAGTAAAACTTATCAATCGCAAAACTTTTATTAATAGTCTTCCTTCCTAACAGGTTCAATATTATCATACTTCTCATAAACCTGGTATTCATCCCATATTTTCTCCAGCTTTTCAAAAGTCCCGTATATATGTTCTTTTCTCCTCATTGCAATTGCTACTATCAATGCATTTATCACACTCAAAGGGGCCACCAGGGAATCTACAAAGGATGCCATATCACTTCTTGCTATAAGTGAATGATCGGCATACATGGCCAGTGGTGAATCTGCACTGTCAGTAATGGCAATAACGGTTGCTCCCTGACTTTTTACATACTGCATTGCTTTAATAGTTCTCTTTGAATACCTGGGGAAACTTATACCTATTACTACATCTTCCTCCGATACTTTTATTATCTGTTCAAACATCTCACTTACACTTGTGGTATGCACAAGACGTATGTTATCAAAAATAATATTAAAATAGAAACCGAGGAAACTGGCTAAAGGCGCCGAACTCCTTACACCGAGAATATATATCTTCTTTGCCTTCAGCAGGTTTTCTACCACGTTATTGAACACACCCTGGTCAATTTCATCCAAAGTGATTTTTATTTTTTCCATATCTGACTGTAAAACGCTTTTTAGGATATTCTCTTCACTTATTCTATTTGATGATACTTCCATTCTTTGAACAGAAGTTAACTTACTCTTGATCAACTCCTGCAATACCCTTTGCAGTTTGGGATATCCATCATATCCGAGCTCTATCGCAAACCTTACAACAGTGGACTCACTAACTCCCACAACCTCGCCCAATCTTGCTGCAGTCATAAATGCAGCCTTATCATAATGATTTATAATATAATTTGCAATTAACTTTTGACCTTTACTCAATTCAGGCATGCTGACTTGAATTTTGGAAATCAAATCATGTGACTTACCTTCCATGTATACTTCCTCCCTATATAACCTTTGTAGGGGCGTGTTCCTAACCCGCCCCTACAAAAAAATTTATCCATCGTATATACCTAAATAAATAATGTACTATATATATATTACATTTTTGCAGGATAAAAATCAAGAGATTGCATAATTCAGTACTTTACACTTTTTTCTTAAAAACTCTACTAGATCAAAAATACTATAATTTAGGAAGTTTTCGACTTTGATTAGCAATGTCTTACATATGTATGATGGGAATACAAAGAATCAATTTTGCAGATAATAAATAAAATGTGCTTTAATCCCCCTGTCGCGATAGCGACAGGGGGATAATTTGATACACAATTTATTCATAATAACTTACAGGTGATTCGAATGATACAGATAGATGATGCAGGAAGTGGCAGTTTTATAGGTGGCACTTGTATTGGAGTATACAGGCCTGAAACCAATGAATACTACTTTGATATTATTCCTGTAGAATTATATGATAAAAAAAACTTCAAGAAGAAGCTATATCTAGATGAAGTGGTAACTATAGTTCAGAAGGCTTTCAAAGAGCTTCAAGTCCCAAAAACAGAAACAATAGAGATTTGTAGAGGTTATATGTTTGAAAAACTAAAAAACTGGCTAAACGATAACAGCTATTGTTGGTATGGCACACATATAACCGGAAGAATTCAGGAGATAGTGGAAAAAAATTTTGAGCTATACACTATAAGGCTGGGATTACCTGAGCAGTACATTAAATATACTCACTATCCATTTCATTTCCATAAGCTTTTAAGATGGGTTTTCGCTGATTTTGAAAATAGAATAATCCTTTGTAAAAATGGATGGAAAAGCTGGAGCAAGATAGAAGGAATTTCTTTGGATAGTTATGATGATTTGGCTGGCTCATCCAATCTTTTCTGTCTAAAGTGCGGCAAGCACATAAGGAAGAATAGTAAAATAAAGGTACTTTCTTATAATAGCAATAAAATAAATTACATATATTTACACCCTCAATGTTTTGTTGAGAGAAAAAACATGTAGGAACAAATTTCATATCTGCCCAGAACCCTAAAAGAATATATTTATTAACAATCTAATGGAATTTTGAAATTTTCATAGATTTGGCTACACGGTCTTGATTAAAATAATCATAAAGCAGGCGGATTTGGAATCCGCATCTACAGAGTAGCATAAAAAAATAACCCCTAAGCTTGATACCACCAGGCTTAGGGGTTTCCTCCAACATTCTTGATATCTATATTATAATTTGGTCTGGAATCTCTGTAATCTACCAGCAGTACTCCATAATGGGGATACCTGTGGCACTCTTCTAAAAGATCTAACTATAAGTTTTGTACCCGGTTCAGTCTCCATAG
Organism: Clostridia bacterium; assembly: GCA_026414765.1. NCBI lineage: Bacteria > Bacillati > Bacillota > Clostridia > Clostridia bacterium. Next base: position 25,441 of record JAOAIJ010000050.1, read on the forward strand.
AAGCTACAGCCGCTGATATTACAGCCATTATTTCATTATTGTTGCCCGTGTCAGGATTTTCCTTTTTATTTCTTTGCTCAATCCTATATTTAAAGAATTTCTCTGCTGGCTGAGGAAGAAGCGCATAAGATAATACATCCTCATCCTGCTCAATATATTCC
>JAOAIJ010000051.1 GCA_026414765.1 Clostridia bacterium
TGTCACTTTTGCCTTGAACTTGATACTGTTTATTACCCCTGTCCAGGCCTCGCCGGGGTCTACCGCCTTGTCCACCACAAACACAATCCTGCCCGGTGTGAATTCCTTTATGGTTATGTCCGTACCCTCGATTTTCCCTGCAGTAAGCTCCGCTTTCCCGCTTAAGGTACAGAGGTCTGCCACTTCAATCACACCGGAATTATATGTAACAGTCATAGTGTAGCTGCTGAAATCCACTACATCGGTTGCCGTAAGCCCAAGGTCTACAGTATTGTTTTTCTTGCAATTTGCCTTTATTGCATTATTGATTATATATCCGCTCCAAGAGCTTGCACCTTCTACATTCCTTGTTCTTATCCTGTATCTGCACTCTACCCCCTGTGCTACTCTCCTGTGGGTGTAGTTTGTCCTTGATATGTTTTGGACTATGGTAGTATTAGTCCCGTCAAACACTTCTATATCATAACCTGTAGCACCAAGCTCAGCTCCCCATGAAAGTGTAGCTCCGGTCTGCATAGAATTGACTATTATCCAGTCTGGTGATTCTGGCTTGCCCGGCAATGTACGTATGCTCCGCTTTTCGCTCCAGTCCCCTGCTACTGCGGAGTTTCTAGCTCTCACCCTGTATGTATGAAGTGTAAACGGCTCCAATTCACTGTGGATATAAGTTGTAGTATTACTGTCATTTTCAATTATTACGCCGTCAAGCTCTATATCATAACCTTCAGCACCGGTCACTAATGTCCACGACAGGGTTATGGTAGTATTTGATACAGCCGCATTTACATTTGAAGGAACTCCTGGTTTTTCGGGGAGAGTAAATACAGGTATCTCCATACTCCAGCCGCTTTCTCCTGAAGACCCCACTGCTCTGATCCTGAGATTGTATTTTGTCTCCGGCAAAAGATCTTTTTTAGTATATGATGTTCCGGTAATCCCGGTTATTATCTGGTTATCAAGGCTGATTTCATAGCTGGCAGCTCCTTGTACTGCATCCCAGCTAAAGGTTATTTCTTTATCGCTTTCCGTATATGCAATATTCTTTGGTGTATCAAGTATATACAGGGTTACGTTTATGAGGTTGCTCCATGGGCCTGCACCCATGCTGTTTTTCGCTCTCACTTTATATGTATGGCTGCTTCCTGGCATCAGACCACGGCTTTCGAATGCAGCTGCCATGCCTGTATCTACCGGCTCACTGTCAATACTGTTTATAACCTCTACAACTTCATAGGATTCTGCGTCAGTTACCATGTTCCAGTTCAAAGTAACCGCTTCATTTGTATATGCAACCGTCGTAACTTCAGGCGCTGTCGTAGGAATCCCCGACGTTGTCACAGCCGACTGAAGTTCACTCCACACTCCTACACCTTCCGTATTTTTAGCTCTTACCCTGTAAGTATGCTGAGTGAGAGGTTTCAATCCTGTATGAATATATGTTGTTGTGTTTCCAAGTGCTTTTATCTCACCGTCCAGCTCTATATCATAGTCTACTGCTCCTATAACGCCAGACCAGGTTATGGTTGCAGTAGTTCCCGTAGGGTTAACAACAACACTTGAAGGTGCATTGGGAGGAAGTTGTTTTGTTTTAGCTGATACAACAGTACTCCAGTTACCCTGGGTTTCCCCGTTCTTCGCACAAACCCTGTATCTATGTACAGATCCTGCTTCTAGCCCAGTATGCTCATACCAAAGATTAGTACCTGCATCTTTAAGATTTGCAGCATCACCGTCAACTTCAACAAGATACCCTGCCGCACCCTCTACAAGCTTCCAGGTGATGCGAATTTTGCCGGCACTCTGCCCTGTGGCAGTCAATCCCTCAGGGGCCGGTAAAGGCGGTGTTTGTGATAGTGTTGATATGGAATTGCTAGGTTCTGTTTCTATCCCCTCAGCATTGCGGGCTTTCAAACGGAAAGTGTAGCTTGTCCCTGCCATAAGACCTGTAACTGTTATTTTTTTGTTGGTTAATGTTATCCACACAGGTGTACTTGTTAATTTGCCCAATTGGTTTATGTATTTACTTCCGCAGGTAATCTGATACTGGGTATACGCAGGGTTGCTGTCGGTTACAGTCAGGATAACCGAAGTTGCAGAAGGTGTAGTAGTCGTAAGTTTTGGTATTTCTGCTATTGTGTACACATCCTTTGTGTACGCCGTGATATTACCTGCACTATCTTTGGTTTCCAGTTTGACAGGGTATTTGGTGTTTGGTGAAAGATTTTCCTGTTTGAAGGATATTTCAGCACTTTTTCGCCACGTACCTCTGAATTTTATGGAAGGTGTCTGGTTGTCCTGCCATATCATTATCGGGTCAGAGAAGTCGCGGTAGTTGTTGCAGGTCTGAGGGTAGCTCTGATTACCCGAAGAATTAGTCAATATAGTTTGACTGCTCCATACATTTCCTGTCCATACCATTTTCTTGATTTGGGTTAGCGACCCTATATTCATAATCCAAACTACATATACGCAGTTATTCTTATCTGACACAACGGAAGGGCTACCCTGATGCAGGCTGTTACCTGAAGTTAACTTTGTTGCTGCACTCCATGTTACTCCTCCATCTGTAGACTTTGCGTATCGTATATTATAGGCATTTGTATCTGTACTATCTAAACCATACCACACTGCGTGAATAGTACCATCCGGTGAAACATCTACGGATGGATTTTCTTGAGCATATGAGCTATTATTATAAACAGTATAGTCAGTCCATTTTGTTCCATTAAATACAGAACACATAATTGGCTTAACTGTAGAATAATAGTACTGGTACAAGATTATCGGCAAATTATTTCTAACAACAATACAAGGGTTTGTCATATTATAGCCCGTATAATCAGCATTTGTTACTTGTGTAGGAGCAGCCCAAGTCTGACCTCCATCTGTGCTTGAAGATACTCTGATATTGAAACAGTTAGGATAACTTGCATTTTTACTACTCCACGCAGCCCACAGCTTGCCATTTGAGTCTACAGCTATTGAAATACCGCTGCCTATCGAGGTTTGCCCTCTGTCTACTAAAGTAGAAGTAGTAACTAACGTATTAGTTTGTGTCAGTGTATCAAACATATAAAGATTAGTATCTGTTGATGATGATTGAGTAACTATACAATAAATATTTGTACCATAAGACGTAAGTGCAAATGATACACCGGATGTCCATCCGTTTCCTGAATAGCACAATTGTGACCACGTAGAACCACTGTCTTTTGAAACAAAGAATTTTATATGTTGATTGATACTATCGTAAACACCAGTTACAAACCACCCATTACTCAGCCTTGTTATCTTTCTGCCACCGTTTCCGCTTAAATCATAAGCACTTCCTGCTACTGTAGTTGGCGGTGATGGTACTGTTGCTGCATTATCCTGTCCATAGAAGCGTACTGCCCCAGATACGCTATCTTTCCATATGGTTAAAGGCACTGAAAAATCATTATAATCAGCACATACTTGCGGATAGGTATTATTTCCGTTTCCGGATGTAGTAATATCTACTCTTGTACTCCATGTGCCACCAAGTGTTTTTTTCTTGTATCTAACAAACCAGTTTGTACTAGTGACACTATCCCAAACAATAAATACTTCATTGTTTTTATTTGCTGTGATACTCGGATTTCTTTGAGCATTATTCCCGCCGGTCGTTTCTATCTTTGTGGGAGCTGACCAGGTAATTCCATCATCTATACTGTTTGAATAGAATACAGTTTCATATGCACTATCAATACTGTCTTTACCTTGCCATGCTACATGGAATTCACCATTTGGTGATATGACGGCACTAGGGTTTGATTGAACATAGGAATAACCCTTATAAATCCAGTTATTATTCCAACCCGCAGTAGAAGTCCACCCCTTAGTAGATAATGCAGTAGAAAATACACCTATTTCATTTTGACTCGTAGAACCTTGAAACTGGCATATAATATAAGGAATACCGTTTTTAAGCACGATACTGGGATTTGTATACCCTGTTATTGTAGTGGTATCCTGTGAAATTTGAGTTGGAGAATTCCATGTTACTCCACCATCTGTACTCTTAATGTATCGAATATTAAATAAATTAGGATATGAGCTATTTTTACTTGCCCAAGCGGCATGGATTACCCCATTTGAGTCTACTGCTATACTACAGCCATTAAATGCTGTTTGTGCTTCAATAAAAGTATTATTTAGTATACTTCCTTGTGTTACAGTTGTTGCATCAAATTTTAAGAAAGATGCACTTCCTACACTAAAAAAATATACATTTGTACCGTAACTACAGATTGCATAACTGTTCACACCTGCTCCTGTATTACTGGAACATAGTAAAGACCATGTTTGTCCGCTATCCTTACTAATATGAAAATTAACAACACTACCTGTATAGGCTGCTGCTACATACCACCCATTACTTAATCTGGTTATCTTCCTTCCACCATTTCCGCTTGTATCATAGGCAGAGTTCGCCACAAACGTTGGAATCGACGCAGCTATGTTTACAGTTTTACCGCTCATCCAATCACTTACATTGCCATTTATCGAAAAGCGGTATGAATTGTCGGCTACTATTGTTCCGCTTTCACTTGCCGGCTTTACGGCAATAACTGAATTTGTGGTAGATGATACTGCAAAATCACCTGATATTGCTTTACCTACTGTAAAGCTAACAGTTTGAGTCACAGGTGCAACACCATCCGATACTTCATATTTTATGTTGTGATTGCCCTGAGACAATTTGCTCACGTCTATAGATGCAAACATTACATCCTGTGGAGATGCTGTGTTTGATATCACCCGCGTTTCACGAGGGGTATCTTCTGTGTCGATATAATACCTGCATGTTAAAGTGCTGTTATCTGCATCGGATACTTGAATCGATGGAATAAACACATCATTTTCACTGAACACCTGATTTGAAACAGGTGTTTTCACGGTTATTAAAGGGACGCTATTTGGATAATATTTATCCACTGGAGGCGTAAAATTTGATGTCCACCGGGCTATCCCTTTGGATATACGTAGTTCATCAATATAACCATTAAATATTTTTGTTTCTCTACCACCAATTTGCAGATTATTATTTTGAACAACTAGCGATAAAGAGGATGTGAAACTTGTAACCAAGTTACCGTTTTTAAAAATATAAAAAGTATTACCATTTCTTGAAATCGCCCAATGTGTCCATGTGTTTAAAGGAATTACTCCCATATCAACATTACTGGCAATATCCCACGATGAACCATTTGATGACATAAACAATTTATAATTTCCACCATAGCATATTACTGCAAATGCTTCCCATGTATTTACACCAGTTCTTGCAATTGCACTCATATTGTCACCTTTTGCAATTACATAATCCCACCAATCGATAGTAAAATTACCATTTCCAAAATCAAAATCTGTTGAGTTTGTGATACTTAAGTAATCCCCACTCCCATCAAAATACGCACTGCTTCCTCCAAATTTACTCTGTGCGGTACTTATCTGAGCATCCCCATAAGCTGTTACTGCCTTTCCGCTCTCTTCAGTAAACGATTTTGACCCATTTGCCCCGTCAAAATGCAGTAGAGCTTTTGTATACTGGTCATCTACGGCTGCATACGCTTTGCTGCCCAGTTCAATCAACTGTCCGCCTGCGTCAAAGTTGATTGTGACTCCTGTGCTTACGATCATTACAACTACCATTATTACTGCTAAAACCTTTGAGGTCTTTCTGCCTGGCATTGAATATTCCCCCTTTGAATATTTTTTATGTGAATTTTTTTTTGAAACCTTTAAAAACTGGCTTTGATATTGCTCTTTAGCATCCTTTGATGCTCAGGAAAATCAAACTTCACAGATGTTTTTACATTCAGATAAACTTTTCTTTTGAAAAAAATGTAATAAAAAGTAGTATTATTTGTTTTTATGAGGACTTAATTATATAACGTAATTGTGAAGGGCACAATGACCATATCATCCAAAATATTCTACATAATTCGACATTAATCGCAATTATTACAGTTATATCCATGTACTAAATAAATTAGTAGCTTTTTTTATTGCAATATTTCAAATATTAACATATAATTTTCATGTTATTGGCAAAGATGCTTTAACAATATTTATTTTATTATCTATATCTTACTCATGTATGCAATGTGTGCATATATGAGTAAAAATTTGTTTCAAAGGGGAGATAATGTTGAAAAAGAAGATTTGGTTTTCTTTATTTAGTTGTCTTATGCTGGCATTTTTACCACTTCAGGCTATGGCAGCGGAGGTGGAAACAAGTACGATAAGCGATGGTTTAAGACAGGTAGAGCAGTATAACTTTTCAATTAACATTCTTGCAATGCTTCTTATCGGTTTCGGATTTCTAATGGTATTTGTGAAAAAGTACGGCTACAGTGCAACAACCGGAACATTTCTTGTAGTAGGTACAGGTTTACCGTTATATCTATTTTTACGTTCTACAGGTATAATATCTCTGGAAGTTATAGCTCCGGATAGTATTACAGCCCTTCTTTTTGCCGAATTCGCATGTGCGGCAGCGTTAATTGCTATGGGGGCTGTTCTTGGACGTTTGAGGCTTTATCAATATGGATTGCTTGCTATTTTGATTGTTCCTTTATATATGCTTAATGAATGGTTGGTACTCGATGGTGGCCTAAGTATAACAAAAGGTTTTGTTGATGCGGCTGGTTCGATTATAATACATGCCTTTGGTGCATACTTCGGTTTGGGTATGACCATTGCTTTGACAAATAGTATTGACAGCAAGAAGGTAATAGAGAGTGACGAAACTTCAGACAGATTCTCAATTCTTGGTTCAATGGTTTTATGGGTTTTCTGGCCTAGCTTTTGCAGTGCAATAGTTCCGCATTCACAGCTTTCACAAACAGTTATAAATACTATTTTGTCTTTATGTGGTGCTACAGTTACTACGTATTTGGCAAGTTCATTTTTGAGAAAAGGCAAGCCTTCTATTGCAGATATGGCAAACGCTGCTCTTGCAGGCGGGGTTGCTATCGGTGCAACCTGTAATATTGTAACCGCACCGGGTGCATTTGGAATCGGGGTATTGGCAGGAGCTTTGTGTGTTGTAGGATATGTAGTTATTCAGCCAAAACTGCAGTCAAAACTTAGAATTGTTGATACTTGCGGAGTTCATAACCTGCATGGCATGCCTGGTGTTCTTGGAGGAATTATTGCCATATTTGTTGTGCCTGGAATAATGAAAGCCCAGATTATTGGTATACTTATTACTGTTGTACTTGCGTTTTTGGGCGGTATCCTAAGTGGTTTTGTTATCAAGGCTACCGGCAAAAAACAATTGGCATACGAAGATGAAGACGAGTTTACAATTTAGTTGATAAATATAAAGAACACTTTGGGTATTAACCAAAGTGTTCTTTTTTCATAGTAACATTCCGTTGTTTGCTGCCTTAATCACACCGCAAGCCAGTCTCTTTCCCGCATTTCCTGCTGGCTGTGTCCTATAGTCATCAGGATTTTCATGTATGATGACTGCTTTGCCTATTATATCCCTTATTCTGAACTTGTCAGTAAAAAAGCACATCCTGGCATAGCCATGGTTTGAAAAAAGTACCGGAAAGTCTCCTGCGTGATTGCCATGTGGCTGTTTTGCCGGATTCCAGTGTTCGCCTGCAGACTTAAACGGTTCGGCCGGATCACCTACCTCGCAGCTGCCGTTTTCATGTATATGGAATCCGTGCGGTCCAATAGGAGAATTTCCATTCTGCGCAGGTTTGTAAGGAGGCAATCCTCTGACATCTATACAAACCTCTACACCTCCCGGTGCATTTTTAAACGTTACTACCCCCTCTATACCCGGTGATAGTGGTCCTCCTTTTATAATGGCTGCAGCATCAGGCGGCAAATAATTTAGAGCTACTTGCCTCATAATAATATATGGACAATATGGAAGCATAAAATTTACCTCTTTATCAATATTGATATTTTATTTTACGTTCCGGTTATTTTGGATGTTACTATGAGAAAACCAAATCAACAAATTTACCATATATAAAGAGAATAAATATTTCACGATATACAAGTAACCCATTTTCCATCAAGTGAATAGTATATATTATCTTAGATTATAGGAGGTCAATAAAATGTCAGACGGAATCAAAAATTTCTTTGGTGATAACAGCGAAATCTTATTTTTCATCCTTGTTTTTTTATTGTTGTTCTTTAACGGAAGGTATTACGATAAATGTGACTAAAATATAAATCTACATAAGATAAATTCAGTAGTAAAAAGAAAATAAGCTTCTTGCTAACATATCAACGCATTTGTGATAGCAGGAAGCTTTTGCCATATGTGTATGGTAATTGGTAGTGACAGCTTTGAAAATCTATTTTTTTACAGTCTTTTTTGTTCCTTTAAGTATTTCCTTATCCAATGGTTTATAATAGGAAGTGTATATCTTTGTCCTGCCTATTATCATACCATCCTTTTTTATTATCTTGTACGTGTCTACAGTATATCCTTTTGAACCTTTTTGCTTCACCTTGGTTTTCCCTTCTTCGAGAGTAGGATCAGTGATGTACCTGACAGAATTTTCTACAGTTTTTACTAATTTGGATTCGTATTCAGCTCTCCTCATATTCCCTTCATCAGTTCCTGCTATGGAAAACACAACCTTATTGTCTGCAGTTACACTGCTATAGATTTTTATAGGCCATTCAGATGAGTTTCTGAATTTGAAGTCAACTTGTCCATATGCTACAGCTGCATCCATTCCAAGTTCCGAATAATTTACGGTAAAACCATGGTTTCTACGTTCTATGACCTGAAATCCCAAAGGCAGAATACTATTATACAAAGTTGTAGATACCTGACAAATACCTCCTCCAAGCCCCGGTAAAACCTTTCCATCTACGTAGATGTAAGCATCCTTAAAGCCTGCTTGTTCAGTTCTCTTTCCTACAGCATTGTTAAAGGAGAATATTTCTCCGGGCGCAAGTATTCTTCCGTTGATTTTTGCCACTGCCAGTTTTATATTCTGAGCGCGGTTTTTCTCGATTTCAGTATTTGTATTAAAACTTGTTTTCCATGTACTCAATAAGTTTTTAAATAGTTTGGCCTTTACCTCATTTTCTGTCTGCTTCGGAGCTATAAGCCTGAAGGGTATATCAGCCTGAGAATTTTCCGTCTTTTCGGCCTGAAATACTATCTCTTTCAGTAGGTTTTTGTCCACACTTCTGCCTGTCACATGAGGCACTACAGTAACCTTGGTGTTATTTTCTACCCTGGTATAAGCATCTGCCGGAGCCCGTGTTATTTGTGAGTAGTATTCTTCAATATTAATCTTTTCAGGCTTCACTGTTCTTACAGGTATAGCAATTTTTAAAGCCTGGCATTTACTGATAGAATCCTTTATATTTTCCATGAAGACAACTCTGTCCAGTTCTTCCCCCGCATGACCCGAATGAACAGTTATCTTATCACCAGTTATACTCAGCTCTGCCTGTTTCACCGGTTTCAGATATTTGCTGCCAATATCAGCCAATAATGAATCAAGCTTATTTTGATCATACTTATATGCTAATTCGATTCTGAAACCTGAGTTTTTAGCCTTGAATATTTCGGATAATCTATTTGTAAGTGTCCCTTTTCTCCCATACTCATAAGCTTTTTGAACTGCAGCTATGATATCATAGCTGACCCCTATATCGGAAAAATTCAATTTAGATACTTTTCCCTTGTAATCAAGAACAAGCTGGGTTGTCTTAACCTTATCCTTATAGCTTTTATTCAACAGATCCGTCAACTCCTGAGTTGTCAGCTTGCCAGCAGCATGCCCATTTATATATACACCTTCATATATGGTACTTTTGTTTAGCATCATGGCAATTGTTATAGTCATAAAACCAAGTGTAGTAATAATGAGAGCCAGTAATATAACGGATATAGCCTTTATGTTTTTCTGTTGAAAATATGCTTTAAAATTTTGTGGTATCATAGCACAGCAGCTCCCGGAAATACATTATTGTAAACCTTACACTACAATTGTTGCACTATTTTGAGCGATATACAATTAAATCTAAATCAATTTTGTATTTCAGTTTTCTTACATACACTAAACCTTGTTTTTAGGCAGTGCAGCTATGAATTCCGTACCTTCACCAAAAACGCTTTTAACCTTAATACTTCCTTCATGTGCCTCCATTATTGTCTTTGATATGGTCAATCCGATACCTGAGCCGCCAGTCAACCTATTTCTTGATTTATCAGCACGATAGAAGCGTTCGAAAATATAAGGAAGATCTTCCTGAGGGATTCCCGGACCGTTATCCTTTACTACAATCTCAGTAATATCCTCTGTTCCTTTAACCTTCACCTCTACAACACCTCCGACAGGAGTATATTTTAAAGCATTTGATAACAGATTGACTATCACCTGGCTGATTTTATCCTTATCTGCAAAAATTATATCCTCCCTGCCAGATAAAATTAAGTTAATGTTCTTATTAAGAAAATCACTTTCAAAATTCTTGATTATCTTCCCGACGAGCTCAAATAAATCAAATTTTTCCTTATTTATGATAAGATTCTCACCCTCGAATCTTGCAAGTCTTTCCAGATCTCCTACCATTCTACTTATTCTCATTATTTCCTCATGACAGCTCTTCAGCCTTTCCGTATCAGGCTTCCATATACCATCTATCATAGCTTCCATATGGCTTTGAAGTGTTGCAAGAGGTGTCCTCAGCTCATGTGCAACATCTGCTGTCAGCCTTTTTCTTAATAACTCCTGTTTTTCAAGTGTGCCGGCAAGATTGTTTATAGTATCCGTAAGCTGTACTATTTCCTTTGTATTTGATTTCACCGTAAGTCTATCGTTAAAGTACCCTTTTGATATCATCTGTGCTGTTTTTATTACTCTTGTTATAGGGGTACTAAGCCTTCTTGCCATAATCCCGCCAATTATCAGTGAGAAAAACAATGAAAATATTCCCACTATTACAAGCAGTTTGTTTAAGGTGTTTATAAAAGCCAGGTCGCTGTCTGTGTAGTAGTAAGGACCATAATACCCTATGATTATTTTACCGACTACATTTTTACCTGATAATACCGGATACTGATCCGAAGTATAGTTACCCTTCCAATTCGGGTAGCGGCTCATCATATTATGAGCCATATGCTCAAGCATCTGCTGGCATAAGCCGCTGTTATGAATTGTTGCATCCCATACCACCTTGCCTTTTGAGTCCAATATCTTAATAATCATTCCTTGTTCAAGAGCGTTTATACCTATATTTTCAATATCCTTGCCATCCCACTGCTCATTGTTCCTGAACTGTTGACTGACCATAGAGACTATTTCCTTGTTTTTTCTCTCTTGGTTCTTTATTATATAGTCTTTAAAATGCTTTTCCAAAAGCACATTTGTGATATAGCTGATCAAAGCCACGCATACGATGGCAACAAATATATATGACAAGGATAGTTTAGTTCTTAAACTGACTTTCATTCAGATTTCACCTGCCCCTAAGTCCCTCCGAACTTATACCCTACACCATGTACTGTTAATACATATCTTGGTGATTTGGAATCGGATTCGATTTTTTGTCTTAGATTTTTTATATGCGTATCTATTGTTCTGTCATAACCGTCATAATCCTGTCCCATAGCCATTGTGACCAGTTCTTCTCTTGTGAATGTTTTAGCGGGATATTTTATCATGGTCATAAGCAGCTTGTATTCATTGGGAGTAAGATTTACTATTTGCCCGTTTTTTCTGACTTCATAACGAAGTGTGTCTATTGATAAATCATCGTTATTAATTGATATTACACTAGATAAAGGAACCGCTTCGTCCTCGATTCTCCTTAAATGCGCCATTACTCTGGCTACAAGCTGCCGGGGGCTGAAAGGCTTTGTTACATAATCATCAGCACCTATATTCAAGCCCTTTAAAATATCCTCTTCTTCTATTTTAGCTGTCAGCATAATAATAGGAACACGTGATTTTTTTCTAAGTGTCTTACAAACCTCTTCGCCTGTCATGTCAGGAAGCATAAGATCCAAAACTACCAAAGAAGGATTTACCTTTTCAAAAACCTCGAGTGCCTGTATACCATTATATGCTTCAAATACTGAGTAGCCGTCGTTTTCAAGATATGATTTTACAACCTCTACAATTTTTGTTTCATCATCTACAACAAGTATTCTCTTTGTGTTCTTAAGCATTTTCCCCTCCTAAAAAAGTAAGATAAAACTCCTTCACTTAGAAGGAGTTTTATGTCATTGTTTCCCATACCGGATGTTTTATATCGATATTGTCACAGCATTATTATGCTTAAGTTTTTTTATATTTTATCATACAATTGTGAAGTTTTTATGAAGTTGATATTTATTTATTTTCTTGATCTTTTGATGATGTTTTATTTAGCATGTTTATAACTTTTTCCGGTCTTTTCTCTGTCTGTATTTCTTCAAGATTTCTGAAATCCTTCATTAATGGTAATGTAACTGAAGAACTTTTTGTTGTTCCCAATACCTGGCTCGGATATATACTTCTATGTCCTGATGCGATGTAACTTACCAAACAAGCTATTGCTGCATATGGGCTGATATGAGGTCCAAACATTTCTACAGCTAGAACTGAAGCAGCTACCGGAGTATTTGCAACACCGGATAAAACTGACACTAAGCCAATAGCAGCAAAAAAACCCGTATCCATGTGAAATACTTGCGCAAAAGCACTTCCTGCTGTCACTCCGATAAAAAACACCGGGGTAAGTATTCCGCCGCTCCCGCCCATACTGAGTGTAATGACGGTAAATAATATTTTGGCCAAAAATGTATATAAAGCAACATCTTGCCCTTGAACAGTGCTTTCTATAGTATCAATTCCCAATCCAAGATATGCAGGAGAAAACACAAGTGTCAGTAGTACGAGTATTATACCTGCTATTAACCCCTTGAACGGTTTCCATATTTTTATTCTATCAGCCAGTTTTTCGCTGTATTTTAGTGCTTCTATCATTAATAAAGCAACCAAACCGAAGCATAATCCGCCTAGCATTACGTAAACAAATAATCCTTCAGTAGATTTGCTTGATACTACAATTGTCTGGTGAAAATAAACTATGCCAAGAGATTTTGCCACATGGAAGCCTATAACGGCAGATACAAGAGAAGGGAAAAGAACTTCATGCACCACTTTTCCAAGAACCAGTACTTCAATTGCAAATAATGCACCGGCTACAGGAGTGCCAAAAACAGTAGAAAATCCTGCGCTTATTCCGCATATTACTATTTTTCGCCTGTCTTCTTTATTCAGCTTAATAATATCCGATATTCCCGATGCCAGTCCCGCACCTATTTCAGCACAAGATCCTTCTTTTCCTGCTGATCCCCCACCTGTGAGAGTAATTATGGTTGCTGTAAGTTTTGCAGGAATTAGAGACAGGTTTATTTTTCCACCTTTTTTATGTACAGCTTCTATTACTTTGTCAGTTCCATTTCCTTCAGTATCCTGAGCCAGATATTTTGTTACAAGGCTGCTTAGAAATAATGCCACTGGTAAAAATATGAAATAGTATCTGTATGACTGTACAGTTCCATTGGTCCATCCCAACAGCTTTATAAAAATAGCAGCGCCTGTTCCTGTAATCAAGCCGGTTACAGTTGATAATACTGCCCATTTTATTATGTTTACAAACAACAACGTTTCTTCAAGAAAAGTTTTCTTCATTGCGACACCTTATTCATAACCCTCATCTTCTTCATTCAAGATTTCAGCAGTTCCATAGGCTTCCAGTACAGGTAAGACAAACATTATGCCTGTACCGGGCTTTTCTATCTGTAGTTTGTTCTTTATGGTAAAGACAGCCTGCTTTAATACTCGGTCATCATCTATAACAGTAAATATTGTCTTATTATCCGGCTTCTGTATCCTTATGTATTCATCAATTTTAGAAAAGAATGGCAATCTTACTCCCAGAATACCGCCCATACCCACTGAATCAATAACGGTAGCGCCTCTTACTCCAACTTGCGAAAGGCTTAGCAGCACTTCATCCACCTTTTTTTCATCATTGAGTACTAAAATCAGCATTTTCACGTTTTTTCTCCCCTTATATACCTCGATTGCAATTATTATGACATAAATATATTATTTTTTCTCCACTCTTTAGCTAAGATTCCATAACGCAGCTCGTTATCCCACTGTCCATTCTTATATCTGGCCTCTCTGAATTCTCCTTCTTTGATCATTCCGATTTTCTTCATTACTTTTTCAGACTGTTTGTTTCTTACGTTGCAGCTCGCTACTACTCTATGCAGCTTTAGATTCAAAAAGCATATCTCCAATAGAGTATTTGCTATCTCTGTAGCAAAGCCCTTTCCCCAAAATGGAGCCAGCAGAAAATACCCTATTTCTGCACTTGTAGCAATAGAGTTCTGATAATTCATTATAATATCTGCAACTCCTATAAAATTCAAGTCTTGTGATGAATATACGGCAAATTCATATGCTTTTCGGCTATCTACTGTCGAATTGTTTTTCAGTATTTCCTCAAAATATGGTTTTAGTTCCTCTTCACAGGAAACCTGGCATAGAAAAGCATATTTCATAATATTTTCATCCGACATGACCGAATAAAGTAAATGGAAATCATTTTCCTGGAATTCTTTCAGTATAAGCCGCGGACTTTTAAATTGCATTGTCTTGCCCCCTTATCATCTCTATCAAAATAATTTTTTACTCATCACGTCTTGATGTCTTAATAGAAAGTAAGTGCATTGTTACTCCTGCAGCTATCAATAACAATATTATTTTAACATACGTGTTTTTTATTATAAATATAGTTGAATACCCTATCGATGTAAATAGCAAACATATTGAAATTATCTTTATACTTAATGGAATTCCTTTTCCTTGCTGATAATCTGAAATATACCTGCCTAATATTTTATTGCTAACAAGCTTGCTATATAACCTTTCTGATCCTTTTAAGTAACATGCCGCACCAAGTAAAAGGAAAGGCGTTGTTGGAATCAAAGGAAGAAATATGCCCAAAATTCCGAATGCAATGAATATTGTACCTAAGAAAGTTATAATAAGTCTAGTAAATTTTTCCATGTGTCTCCTGTGAAATAAATTTAGCAATTATATCAAAATTCTATTAATACAAAAAGTGATTTCTTATGTTTACGTGGAAACCACTTTTGTATACCGGCATATCTTATTTACTGAAATTATTTATCATTCTTCTTTGATCTTTTCTTTCTTCCCAGGGATACTCCCCCAAATCCGCTTATTATGGCAATATAGAACCCAAAATCATACCACCAGCCGCTATTCATTACTTCATATATTCTGATGTTCTTTTTGAAAAAACCAATTATCAGTGAGACCGGCGCAATCCAGCCATGCCATATACCCCAGAAGAATCCTGCTTGTTTTTCCGGTGTATTTGTTCCGTCACCTGGAACACATCCGGTTAATGTAACTAATAATACTGTAATAATTGCAAATATCGCTATAATCCTTTTTTTCATAAATGCACCTCCACTACATTCATTTGATATACCCGCATGTGTGGTATAACGCTTTATTTAATGATAACAGGAAATTTTTATTAAATCTACTAAATAATTATGTTTCTTTGATTAGTTATATTTCCTGAATAATTGAAAAAAGAGTCCTTACACGGACTCTCTCCTGGATATGCTATTAAGTTTTATAGGAAATCACATCATTTTTGCCTGATCCATTTCAAACCAGAACTCTACTCCTCCACCCACGTTTTCCACACCATATTGGTTTTGAGATGCTTCCTGGATTGCCTTTACAATTGACAATCCCAATCCTGTCCCTCCAAAACTCCTGGTGCGTGCCTTATCAACCTTATAAAAGCTTATCCATATTTTTTCTATCTCATCCTTGTCAATATGCGAGCCTGAATTAAACACCGAAATTCTTACCTTTCCGTTAACCTTCCTGATTGCAATCCTTATTTCTTTTTTTTCATTTATGTGGTCTAATGCATTGCACAAATAATTTGTAAGAACCTGTTCAGTTTTATCATAATCCGCATTTACTCCGGTATTTTCTTCACAGTCTATCTTTACCTCAACATCTTTTTCTTTTAAGACTATCGAACTCTTTTTCAATACGCTATTAACCAGTTCCAGTACTTCAAAATCGACTTTTTCAAGCCCCGCAATTCCTGATTCAAGCTTAGACAACTCAAGAAGCTCCTTTACCAGCTTATTCATTTTTTGTGTTTCATTCATTATTGTTTCACAATAAAAGTTCTTATTCTCTTCATCTTCATTCACATTTACCTTTAATCCTTCTGCATATCCTTGTATGAGTGCAATAGGCGTTTTAAGTTCATGTGAAACATTTGAAATAAATTCTTTCCTCATTTCATCGATTTTTCTTTCTTTCTCTATATCTTCCATAAGCTTTTTATTAGCCTGTTTAAGTTCAAGTATGGATTTTTCCAGCTGCTCCGACAGAGAATTGATACTTGAGCCCAGCTGGCCTATTTCATCCGTACTGTTTACATTATATCTTTTGCTAAAATCAAGTTCAGCCATTCCTTTGGTAATATTGTTCAACTCAAGTATGGGGCCAGTAAACCTTCCTGTTAGAAAATAAATTATTATACAACCGGAAAATATAGTAATAATACCTGTGAGCAGAAAGAACTTATTGGCAATATCTGCACTCTCCTGCATGGCAGTCACAGATGTGTTTAGCACCAGGAAATCCCCATTGTTCAGTTTTGAAAAGAGTGTTATGAAATTAGTGTTCAATCTTGAATCTTTGCCAATTTCTATAAGTATTTTACCCTGCAACACCTGGCTGATTTTTGAATTCTTTAGCATATCACGTACTTCCATGTTCAGATTAGGCACTCTCGGACCATTTCTTCTTAATTTGGAATCTATGAATCTCTCATTAAAGAAGTATTTTATCTTAAATTCCTTGTCAAGTATGATAATACGCAATCCCTTATTGCTCTCGAATTTTTCAAGGTCCAGATAGATTGCTTCTGGATCGCCGCTATATGTATTATTTATTTGGTTATAGCAATCCATAAGAGTATTTTTTTTTGTGTAAATATAATACTTGTCAAGAAAAAAACTATTAAGCAGCCAGGACAGGAGCACAAAAAGAAGTATAAGCCCACTTATAGATAAGAACAGCTTTCTTTTAATAGAAAAATTCATTTTTTATCTCCATTTCTTTTTTTCTTTCAGACTTTCACTTCAAATTTATATCCAAGTCCCCTGATAGTTTGGATATATTCTCCCCTGAAACCCAGTTTAAGTCTTAAATTCTTTATATGAGTATCCACTGTACGCACATCGCCATAGTAATCAAAATTCCATATTACATTCAATATCTTTTCTCTTGATAATGCAATACCTTCATTTTCAGCTAAATATGCAAGCAGCTCAAATTCCTTAGGGCTTAATTCTATAATTCCGCCGTCTACATAAACCGTATGGCCTATTTCATCTATTCTTAATCCTTCATAGTCCTTTATGGGTTTTTTCTCTTTTCCTGCTCTTCTCAACACGGCTTGAACTCTTGCCATCAGTATCAATGGGCTGAATGGTTTTGTGACATATTCGTCAACACCTATTTCAAACCCAAACAGTTCGTCAGCCTCTTCACCTCTGGCTGTAAGCATTATTACAGGCACTTTGGAAACTGCTCTTATTTCCCTGCAGGCAGTCCACCCATCCATAACCGGCATCATTACATCCAAAATCAGCAAATCTATGTTTTGTTCATTATGAAATATATTTAGAGCTTTTCTTCCATCTTCCGCTTCAAATACAATATATCCTTCTTTTTTTAAGAAATCTGACACCAGCTTTCTCATAGCCGGCTCATCATCCGCAATCAATATCCTGCCTTTTTCCAAGCGTGCATCCTCCTTTCGGCAAATCTACCTCGTCAGTTTGAGAGAATATTTAGCTTGCATTTTATTAATATAATTATACACTAAAGTAATCAGTTTTTTATATTTTCAGCATATCAAACAATTAAAAAAATTATAGCTCCCCAGATAAGGTGATAGGAACCAAATAACACTCTGGTTCCTATCATCTATAAAAACATATACTGCTTATTTATTGCTTAACTATTATCACTTCTACTTTTCCTCCCTGTTCAACCGGCTTGTCAAGGTAAACGGAAACAGTACCATACATTACATTTGCACTCAAATCTGCCAAACTCTTATGTGTCAGATTGCCTGCATAGTCAAGGAAGTAAACGGTTATGTTTTTATTGAACCACAATGTTTTTTCGTTTAGCTTTATCCGTTTTGAATCAAAAGCCTGTACCGAAGTACCTGATACATCAGCATTCTTACACTTATTATCTACTATGGTTTCTATGCGTTTTTCCGACATCTTAACTTTTACAACTGAACCAATATTGCTATCGTTGATATACGACTCACTATACTGATAGTCCTTACCATCCACAAGTAGAGTATAATTGTAGGAATATATTCCTTTTGGATTTTTAGTTACTGTCAGACTTTTTATTACAGCAGTTTTGTATTTTTCATTCAGCAAATCATCTGTCAATAATACATTAATATCTTCAAAAGCACCTGCCTTATTTATGAAATACACCTTGCCATCAGGTATTGCACCCTCCGGTAAATCCCCAAAATCAAGCAGATTTGCCTGCACATCAACCCCTGCATCATTGGAAACAATGTTGAATATCCTTACATTATCCGCTACATAGCTTGTTCCAATATTTCTGGTCTTTTTGTCTACATATAGACCTTTGGGGAAATTGTAAACAAACTGCTCAAGCTTAACCTTCTGACTGTCTATCTTTGTAAACCTCACCAGTTTGCCTTTATACTGCGACGCATCAGAACCTACATCGTATGTTATTGTCAGCCCATCTGCTGTCAGAAGTTTAGCATAATAGGTAAAATTAACCGTTCCGTTATTATTTGAAGACACCTTATTGCTGCTGTTTAGTACCAAAGCATAGTCTGAATTATTTTCACTCCCCGGATAATCAAGTGCCACTATTTTTCCGTCGTAGCCAAGTAACGCAACTATTATATCGTCTATATTAAATGACCCTGGTGTGTAGTTCAGCTTGTTATACTCAATACTCTGGTCGAACTCATAGTTTATACCGTCAATCTGAAGTGTCTTTGGCGAAAGTTTATCAGGCAGTATAGCTGTTATTTTCCCTCCCACTCTTTTGTTAAGTGCAAGTATATAGCTATACCTGTTCCAGATATCTGACACCTTGTATATTACATCCTTCTCCTGAATCAATGTTATATCTGACAAAGTCCCGTCTCTGACTACTGTGATGTTACCGGACAAGTCGATGGAACCGAGTCTTTTGCTTGAAGGGTCAAAAGATTTTGCTACTTCAGGCTTGCTGTACACTGGGTCAAAAATCACTGCATACTCATAGCCAGTTTTGTTCTTGTTATATGTAAATACTAGCGAGCTTCTGGTTTTTATTATGTTTTTCAAGTTTTCATACGGCTGTTTTACACCTTGATAGTAATATGCAGTATTATTGGGCAGTGTCCTGTATTTTATCTCTTCTCCAGAATTATATGAAATCCTTGTTTCTACTATATTATCTACAGATATGTTTTCAACAGTTTTTGAGCTATCATAGGCAGCATTGATTGTATCACCGTCAAAAACCAATCTGTAAGTCTTTCCAAGTTCCAGCTTTATATTTTTACTTTTCAGATAGAATATACCTCTGTCGGTCATTACCTGATTTTCTTGTAGTTTATCCGATATAGCAGAGTTTGCATATACTATGCATTGAGTAAACAAACCCGATGCTTCAGCAAAACTTTTATCGGTTTCTGCAGAGCCTATCTTTTTTATGTTCGTATCTAAAAGTCTGTCTATCATCAGTGCTAAAGCCCATTTCTCAACACTGTCACTGCTTTTTAGCTTAATACCCTCAGTCAGTCCCAGCTTTGCTGCTTTTTCTATATAGTTTTTGGGCCACAAGCCTGTAACATCCTGGTCGGTATACCCTAAAGCCCTTACTGTAGCAGTACATACCTGTGCAAATGTAATTTTAGCTTTAGGCTGAAACCTGCCATCGGGCATCCCCGGAACATAACCTTTTTCAACTGCCAGAGCTATGTATCCCGAAGATGAACTTTTTGGATCAACATCAGGAAATATTGTTGAACCTTTTAGTGAATCTGCAGTATCGGTAAGTCCCGTTGCTTTTACCATAATAACTGCAAATAATTCTCTTGTTATGTATTCCTGTGGCTTATAAGCATCTTTTGTCGCGCCAGGTATTATGCCAAGAGAATTAAGTCTGTTTGCAGCTTCTGTATAAGCTGCATTTTGAGGTATATCTCTAAAGTCTGCATATGCAATAGTTGAAATACATATCAGCACCATCACCAAGGCCAGTGACATTATCTTTTTCATCTTCACATCCTCCTGTGTCTTTTTATCTGTTTTCTTTATTTTGTGACATTATTCAAACCTGAGTGCTTCAATAGGGTTAAGTTTCGCAGCCTTATAAGCCGGAAACATTCCGAATATCACTCCTACCAGCAACGAAATTCCAAAGGATAATGCAACCCAAAATGTAGAATATACAGGTGTAGTAATTTTAAGTCCGCCTATTACAAATTTAATTACCGACAAGCCTATAATTACACCGATAAACCCACCTATACCCGTAACCATTATTGCCTCAATCAGAAATTGTATCATAATATTTTTTCTCTTCGCTCCAATAGCCTTGCGGATACCAATCTCTCTTGTTCTTTCCGTAACTGATACCAGCATAATATTCATTATCCCGATACCTCCTACTATTAAAGAAATTGCGGCTATACCCCCAAGAACCACCATTAACGTACCTGTTATGCTGTTAAGCATGTCAATAGCCTGTGCTTGATTAAATACTCTGAATGTTGTTTCATCTTTGTAGATTTTGGTTAAAAATGTATTAAGCTTTTCCATCACATTTTCTACTACTTCTGGTGAAGCTGCCTGAACTGCAAAGTTTCTTATATTGGCCTCCTTGCTCAGTCTTTGCGCCACTGTAACAGGAATGATCACCTGATCATCAATAGATTGATCCTGCCCGTTTTCTTTCTGTTCAAGTATACCCACCACCTTGAATACCTGTCCGTTTATTTTTATATTCTGTCCCAGAGGATTTCTCCCTTCAAACAACTCGTTTACTATCCTCGTGCCTATTACCGCTACCTTCTGCCTATAGTCATTATCCAGAGTAAGGAGAAAACGCCCGGACTGAACATGTCTGCTCCTTATTGTTTCATATTCAGGACTGGTTCCAACCATGGAAGTATCCGTACTGTCTGTTCCTGCCTTTACAGTCACATTGGAGCTTATTTGGGGAGTTACGGCAGTAATTTCACTGCTGTTTTCTTCTGCAAATTTCTGCAGATCTGTATATGTAACATTTCTATTACTGTTCCTACCAACAATAGATATTTGTATAAGATTTGTTCCCATTTCCTCAAGAGAGCTTGTTATGCTTTTTGTACTTCCCTGTGCAAAGGCCACAGCTGATATTACAGAACCTACTCCTATTATTACTCCCAGCATTGTAAGAAATGATCGGACTTTATTGCTCCGTATACTCTTTATAGCCATCTTAAAGGCCTGTAAGAAGCTCAATCAGCCCACCTCCCTGTCTTCAATGATTTCTCCGTCCTGAATTCTCACCACACGTTTAGCCTGATTAGCTATATTGTTGTCGTGAGTTATGAGAATAATAGTATTACCTTTATCATGAAGTTCTTTTAGGATTCTCATAATTTCGGTACCGGATTTTGAATCAAGGTTTCCTGTAGGTTCATCGGCAAGGATAATCGGTGGGTCACTCACCAAAGCTCTTGCGATTGCTACCCTCTGCTGCTGTCCGCCTGATAGTTCTGTAGGCTTGTGATGTATTCTTTCACCAAGACCCACAGTTTCCAGGGCAGCACTGCTTCTTCTATGCCTCTCTTTTGCTCCTATCCCCTGATATATCAATGGAAGCTCTACATTTTCCAGTGCTGTAAGCTTTTGGAGAAGATTAAAGCCCTGAAATATAAAACCGATTTTATTGTTCCTTATATCAGCAAGCTGGTTGTCATTTAGCTTGCTCACCTCAAAATTATCAAGGATATATGTACCTGACGTTGGAGTGTCAAGACATCCAAGCATATTCATTAGCGTTGACTTGCCTGATCCGGAAGGGCCTATTATTGCTACGAACTCGTGCTTGTTTATTTGCAGTGAAACATTATTCAAAGCCTTTATCATATTGTCACCCATCCGGTATATCTTGCACATATTTGATATATGTATCATAATGTCCTCCCGGCGTTATTTTCTTTCACCCGAAGAATTATTACTTTGGGTATTATTTCTATTTCTTTCGGGATTTCCGCCAAAACCACCGCCTAAGCCTCCCATACCACCTATGCCGCCTATGTTGCTTCGGACTTGCATATTATTCTGCGAAGAGCTATTGGCCAAAGGTGGTAAAATAACTTCGTCTCCTTCATTTAGACCACTGACTATCTCAATATACTGGTCATTGTTTGTTCCTACTTCAACAGGCTTCATAACGGCATTAGAATAATACTGTGCATAAGCTGGATTCATTCTCGAGATTCCAGCAGCAAAATTACCGGAATTTGTACCTGTTGAGGCACTATCTGAAGAATTCCTTCTTCCTCCGCCATTTCCATTACTGTTGTTTCCTGAATTGTTTCTTCTGATTCTGTTTCCATCACTTATTGCATCAGTGCTCTTCTCAACAGCACCATCTGCTGAATTTCCTTCCTTTTCCTTTACCATTACAAAGCTTCTGTTTCTCATTTTTTGAACAGCTTCAAGGGGAACCACCAGTATGTCTGTTTTTTCGCTTATCATGATTTCTGCGTCAGCATTCATTCCAACTTTTAAGTCGGCTGCTTCATTGACCTTTATAGTCACAGGATAAGTAGTTACTCCATTTGATGATGTACCTTGAATTGCAATCTTTGAAACCTGGCCACCAATGGGCTTTAACAATGTTTCAGGTAATGCTGCAATTGTTATGTTTACTTTTTGTCCGACCTTTATTTTTGCTATATCAAGTTCATCTATAGAAACACTAAATTCCATATGCCCCGGGTCTGTTATTGTTGTGAGTACATCAGCAGGTTTCACGGAATTTCCGACTTTTATGTCCTGTAATACTATTACCCCATCTATAGGCGAATAAATCTTATATTCCGACAGCTGTTTTTCTGCGGCAGCAAGCTGATTATTCAAGTCCTGTATTTTTAAGCCTGTAGTCTGAACAGAAAGCTCCAGGTCATCATTCCTGAACTGTATAAGTGACTGACCTGCACTAACAAACTGATTTTCTTTAACAGTGATTTTCTCTATTACTCCACCGGAATCACATTTTATTACCTGTGAGTTTACATATTCCAATTTTCCGGTACCTGTGCTTGTGTGCGAACCTGTTTTTGTTTCAACCTCTACATTTGCACCCATACCAGCCTTTAGTGATCCGGGGTTTGAAAGTGTGATTTCTGCATCATAGACGGCTCCTCCTGTACTTGTAGTAGAAGGGTTTTTGCTTATGTATGTAACAATACCTTCGACTGACTGCATTAAGTCCTGCACATTTACAATGACTTTCTGACCAGTCTTGATTTCTTGTATGATAGCTCCGCTAAATGACGCACTTAACTTCAGCTTGGATACATCAGTTATTGTTAACACTGTTGCACCTTTATTAATTTCATCACCAACCTTGGAGAAGGTAACGTTTGTTACCTGTCCATCAAAAGGAGCATTTACAATAAGGTTATTCATCCCCTTTTCATTACTGTCAGCTGTTAGCCGGGTCTGCGCTATACTATTCTTAATCTTTTCTACATTCAATCTTGCATCGGAATCATCAAGATCAAACAGTAATTCACCGGCTTTTACGGTATCTCCCTCTTTATGATAGATTTTTGTGATTTTACCTGAAACAGCCGATGTTACCTCTGATTCATTGGAAGATTTCACAGGACCGGATCCTGTTACAGAAACACTAATGCTACCCTTTACAACCTTTTCGGTTCGCTGCTCTATAGCTGCAGTCTTAACGGAACCGAATCTAAGCACCAGAGCTACGATTATTGCTGTAATTAAGATAAAACAAATCACACCGATGATAACCGGCTTAGTTTTAATTTTTCTTAAAAGATTATTATTTAGCTTATGATTTGAGTATAATTCCACTATTATAGCCCTCCTTGCCAATCTTTGATGCG
Organism: Clostridia bacterium; assembly: GCA_026414765.1. Lineage (NCBI taxonomy): Bacteria > Bacillati > Bacillota > Clostridia > Clostridia bacterium. Next base: position 24,295 of record JAOAIJ010000051.1, read on the forward strand.
CCTGGATTTGTCAAACAGCTGATTTAGAAGAGTTCGATACTAAATTTACAATATGACTAAAACAATGATATATCATGAATGTGATGGACTAGTGTGAAAAATGTTAACAAACTGTAAACAAATACAGGTAAAATAAAAACGAACTACCCGGTCATCTACAATACCGGACAGTTCGTTTTTATTTTCAATATCAGACTATAAATCAAACCTCTTCCCGCTGCCTTCTGTTCTGTACAATTTTAACTGCTTCGACTACAGGAATTATGGTAAACGAAGCTGCAAGCACAATTAGCCACTGTTCAGTATTCAAACTGGTCACCTTGAATATTTCTCTAAAAAAAGGAACTACTATTACAATCAGTTGAAGAAATGCCGCTATTGCTATAGCCCCTATCAGATATGTGTTTGAAAATACTCCTATTCTAAATAGAGATTTTTCATTGGATCTTACATTTAATGAATGAGTCAGCTGTATTAATCCAAGTGTTGTAAATGCCATTGTTGTAGCAATCTCCTGTGTGTATAGCTGCAAGCCCAGAAAGAAGGCTGATAGAGTGAGCAGTCCTTTGAATATGCCCTGATATATTATACTTATTCCGTAGCCCTCAGAAAAAAAGCCGCTTTTCGCCTTTCTCGGCCTTTTCTTCATTATATCCTTTTCAGCAGCTTCCACACCCAGTGCTAAAGCCGGCAGAGTATCCGTGACAAGATTTACCCAAAGAATGTGTATCGGAAGCAGTACAGTCCAGTTCAACATAGTACCCAGAAACAGGGTAACTATTTCTCCAAGATTTGAAGAGAGGAGAAACTGTATCGTTTTACGCATATTGCTGTATACCTTTCTGCCTTCTTCCACAGCAACTACAATTGTAGCAAAATTGTCGTCCGACAAAACCATGTTTGATACGCCCTTTGCTACATCAGTACCCGTTATGCCCATTCCTATTCCTATATCAGCAGCTTTTAGTGCAGGTGCATCATTTACACCGTCTCCTGTCATGGCAACGATTTTGTCATGTTGTTTCCATGCCTTTACTATTCTTACCTTGTGTTCGGGTGATACCCTTGCATAAACCGAATACTTTTTTACCTTTTCCTTAAATTCTTCATCACTTATAGTATTTAGTTCACTGCCTGTAATTACCTGTTCTTCACTTTGGATTATATTAAGCTCTTTTGCTATGGCTGCTGCAGTATCCTTATGATCTCCCGTTATCATAATTGGTCTTATACCAGCCTCAGAACAGATACGTACAGCATCTCTTGCTTCTTCACGCGGCGGATCTATCATTCCTACCAGTCCAAGAAAATTCAAATTTCTCTCTATAACTTCACTCGACAGATTATCAGGTAATTCCACTGATTCTCTTACAGCTACAGCCAATACTCTTAAGGCTTTGCTTGCCATCTCCCTGTTTGCCTCGCTTATTCTTTTCCTGTGCTCATCTGTAAGAGGTTCAGCACTACCATCGTCCTCCATTATACCGCTGCATCTTTCCAGAAGTACATCTGGTGCGCCTTTAGTAATAATTCTCTGCTTGTCAGCAAACCTATTTATTGTAGTCATTAGTTTTCTTTCTGAATCAAAAGGTATTTCACCGATCCTGGGAATTTGCTCTTCAACACGGTCTTTTAAAAACCCCTTGTAATGCCCGAAGCTAGTAAGAGCAGTTTCTGTCGGATCACCTATAAATTCTACATTTTCTTTACCTGTTTTTGTTTGCTTCGAATCATTGCAAAGTACAAGAGACTGGATGAACAATAAAGCATTTCCGTCATTTTCACTCAATTCTTCTGCCTTTTTAGTCCTGCTGCCTACATATACCTCCTTAACAGTCATTTTATTCTGTGTCAAAGTTCCTGTCTTATCCGAGCAGATAATCTCCGTACTACCCAATGTTTCTACAGCTGAAAGCTTACGAATTATTGCTTTTCTTTTAGCCATTTTCTGTACACCCAATGCCAACACAATCGTTATGACTGCGGGCAAGCCTTCCGGTATAGCCGCAACAGCAAGACTTATAGCTATCAGGAACATATCCAGGTACGCTCTTCCCTGTACAATTCCAGCCACAAAAATAATAACCGATATCAGTATTATTCCTATCGTAAGGTATTTACTCAGTTCTGCAAGCTTTCTCTGTAGGGGTGTCTGCTGATTTTCTGACCTGGTCAAATGTCCTGCAATTTTTCCTACCTCAGTTTCCATTCCTGTAGCCATAACCACACCCATTCCACGTCCGTAAGTTATGCTGCTCCCTGTATATGCCATATTTCTCCTGTCACCTATTACAAGATCGGGCTTATCAATTTTTACAGTAATTTTTTCTGCAGGAACGGATTCTCCTGTAAGTGCTGCTTCTTCAATCTTGAGACTTGCACTCTGCAGCAGCCTCATATCGGCAGGAACATAATCTCCTGCTTCCAGTAAAACTATATCTCCCGGAACAATACTCTCAGATTTTATTTGCTTTACAGTTCCGTCTCTTTTTACCCTGGCGTTTGGTGAAGACATCTTTTTTAGCGCAGACAATGCTTTTTCCGCTTTGCTTTCCTGCACTACGCCAAGAATGGCATTAATTACTACAACGGCGAGAATAATGAATGAGTCTGTAATATCGTGTGTTAGTCCTGAAATCAAGGCAGCAATCAATAATACAATAACCATAATATCTTTAAACTGTTCTAAAAACATTATGATTATTGATTTCTTCTTGCCTTCTTCCAACTCATTAGTGCCGTATATACTTGCCCTTTCTTCAGCTTCATGTTCAGATAACCCGTCAAGACTCGATTCAAGCTTCTCAAGGGTTGTTTTTTCATCTAATGTATGAAACAGAATTTCTTTTAAAGTTTTACTTTTATCTTGCATGCAAATTACCTCCTGCAAGTAATATTAACTAATTGTAAAAAGTTTATTACTGATTGAGAATTATATTAAAAACGCTTAATGCTATATCATCCATAAATAAACTCATTTTATCTGCCTTTCTGAAAAAATGCCTATATAGTGAATTTATTTACAGGAACAAACTAAAAAGAAAAACCAGTATCTTTAAGCTCATACTCACAAGCTTATAGATACTGGCTCATCAAGCAAATATTAATTTATGATCATGTCTTTATATATTTTCCTAAAACCCAGCCGGTTACACCTTTTGAGTTTTTAATCTTATACCATTCTCCATTCTTTGACAAGACAGTTACTACTTCGTCCTTTGTCAGTTTTCCTACTACTTTAGATGTAGTATTTGCATTTTCCCGTATATTTAAAGCACTTGCCGTAACCTTTCCCTTTGTTGAGGCTGCAGTATCTTCCTTAACAGGAGGATTTTCTTTTTCCGTGTTTTTTATCTCTTCATCCGATAATCCTTGAATTGTATATGCTCCGCTTACAAGAATCCAGCAGTTGGTTGAAGTCTTTAAACCTCTTCCGTCATCTTGCGGGGAAATAAGCAAGTGATTGATTGATATCTGTGCTCCATTTCCAAGTTCTTTTGCAGAGGTTGTATCAGTGAGTCCCCCGTTCTTACCCTTTACTGCAATAGCTTTTCCAGATTTTAATATGATTTCAGTGCCTGATTTTGCATAAATCCTTTGTCCAGCTTTAACAGATACGGTTTCAAGTGTCTTTGACTGAGACCCCGTATCAGATTTCAGGGTTTTTATTTCTTCACGTAAAGCTTTTATTTCATTTTCATACTTTGCCATAAGCGAATCAACATAACTTTGTGATACCAGAGGGTCTTGATCAGAACCAGGGTCCGGATTTGTTTCGGGTACAGCCAGTACTATGTTGAAACAGATAGATGTAATAAGTATCAGTATAAATACTCCCGCGATTATACGGAAATTTTTTTTCATATGTATCCTCCCTGAAATGTTAATAAATGCATTTACATATCTAAATTATATACTATTAAGAGAGGATTTTTGTTACATTTTTCTTAAAAAAATATAACAATTCGATTTTTTTCTTTATTTATCTTCAAATCTTTTTATATCACTTGTCTTAAATGTCCACTCAGGCGTAAATATTTCTTCACTGCCTTTTAAATAATACCAAGGGCTTATTTCAGGTCTTTCATTATTCTTTAGTACCTGTATATCTTGTGCAGGCATATAACTCTGGGCAAAAATATAGACTTTTTCTCCCGTCGCTTCATTTTCAGCCATGTCCACAACAATCACACAATGTCCCGGACTTCCCCCCTGTATCAATACATCCCCTATGCGCATATCCTCCACAGATACCGTTTTAAGCTCTTTTGACAGGGATAAGGTTCCTGCATAAGCAAATACAAAATCCAGATATTCTCTAAAACTCTTATAGTTATCGGAATTGTCTTCTTTGTTTACCCAAAAAGTCCTGTTGTTTTTATCGAACTTTATTCTTTTACCACTCCTCCATTTTACATATTCTGCATTAAATCCATTTGTCAGGTTAAAATGAATTCTATAGTATTGTTTGTTCTTATATAAATATTCAGCCCTTAAACGCATTACTGCATCCGCACACTGTTGAAGGTCTCTTTTCCCTATATCCATATCTATTACTGCATCGTAAACTTCTCTGGTTTTTTCTTCCCCGTTAAAATAGTATACCCTTGAACCGTCAGGTTTAAGAGGAAGTGTCCTCAGATATTGTCCGAATGAAGCTGCATCGTTTTTTGTCCTCTTGAAACCTTCAGGTACTAAAAATCTTTCTTCTATGGTTTTTCCATCCTTGTTTATTAATGATGCTACTATACTGTTTATACTCACATTATTGTCTTTGACATCCGGATTACTTATAGTGCTTTTCATATCTGCGGATTCTTTTTCTTCAAGTACGCCTTGCTGTACCGAACAGGATGTCAGTATCAGAGGAATAATTAGTAGAAATATTTTTTTCATAAACCCTCTCAATATATATCTAAATATTAAAGTCCAAACATTTTCTTTCTAAATTTTATCAGAATAAAGGTGTTTCTTCTACACATGACTGAATTTAGGCAATAAAAAACAGCATATATAGAATATACTGTTACTAGACACCTTATGGTCAACCTTTTACTTTTTTCCTTTTTACTAATAAATAAATTCCTGCACACAAGACAGCTATAGCTATAAGAATAATCACAACTCCATTATATGTTTTTAAAATATCCTTTACATATCCCAGATTATTCCCAAGGAAGCGTCCAAGCATAAGTACCAGAATATGATGTATCAATACGGAAACGAAAATGGAAGGATAGACAATCCGCGCCTTCATTTTGAAAATCCCGGAAGAAAGAAGCATTATTGCGTTTACACCCGGAACAAATTTGCTTACTATGATTGCGAATGACCCGTATTTTTCAAAAATTCTTTCTGTACGCTTTCTATGCTTTTCATCTATATATCTCTTTATTATCTTATAGTTAAAAACAGCACTTCCTTTACGAAGCCCGAATTCATAAACAATCAGTGAGCCTACGAAAGTACCGGTCATTGCATTCAAAAGAACCGGAACAAAACCGAAAGAATTACTTATTGTAGTTATATATCCTTCAAAGACAAGCACAACATCAGAGGGGAATGGCGGGAACACTAGCTGTAATACTGATGAAATAAAAAATATCACATAAACCAGAAAAACATTTCTTTCCAATACATAATTTATAAAATCCAATATCAGTGCTTCCATCAACAGCTCCTTGTAATTATGTTTACCAGGTTATAAGTACTATACGAATAAAAAACTGTGTAGCCTGGTATTATTACACTGCAATTTCTCGAAAGTTTTTTATTGAGGAATGTCTAATTCAGTGCTTATTCTTGACACCCTGTTGAAATTTAAACACTTTTACATTTTTACTTCGCGTGTTCAAATATCAGCTTGCATTTATCAGCACGGTATTTTGCTACCACATACTCTACTGCCTGTGAACTCTTTGAATGCAAAATATTCTCTATCCTTATCAACGCCTGGCCGGGTTGAACTTGAAGATATTGTGCATCACTCTGTACTGTGAATACTATTTCAAGAGTGCTCTTGGATTTGACCGGTATAAATGGATATTTCCCTCTCAAAATATCGTAAGAAGGCTTACGCTCCTTAATATCTTCTACTATATCCGGAAACAGACTTAATGGTATATATGAAGTATTCAATGAAAATACTTCGCCATTGTATCTGGATACATAACTGATTTCCGCAAAATCAATCTTATTATTTGCTGAAATAGAGAATATTTCTTCAAGCCTTTGAAAGTCAGTATTTTTTACTATGTTTACCGATATAATATCCTTTTCACCGGGTACCTGACTATCCAGAATTGAATCTGTGAAGCCAGAGTAATTTTTTATATCAATCCGTGATTTTGATTTTGAAACAAATGTACCTTTGCCTTTTTCCTTATATAAATAGCCATTATTAGTGAGTTCACTAATTGCCTGACGGACAGTTGGTCTGCTGATATTGAATAAATCACACAGTTCCTGCTCGGAAGGTATCTTTGAGTCTTCTTTATACTGGCCACTTTCTATATTTTTGATTATAAGGCTTTTTAGTTGGCAATATAAAGGTACATCGCTATATTTATTTATCACAGATTGCTTCCCCCTCATTTATGATCATAAATAAAAGTAGCAGTTCTTGCTACCAGGTTTTATATTCAATACTATTAACCAACCCTAATAATTCTCATTTATGCCTACACAAAATATCTTAAAACAAATTTATAGAATCCTTACCTAATATTTTACACTTTTATCAAAACAATACTATTAATCATCACATGACATTATTACATCGTAACTAATTTTACAATATAATTGTAAATAATTCAACATTATAATGCAATTTTTTACACTAAAAATCACTAAAATTTTTCTAAACAAAAAAGCGGATAACATGGATTTTGCAATGTTATCCGCTCTGGTCTCTCATTAAATCCTTTTATGATTAAACTTTCAGCTCAACGTTTATATCCCCGACCTGATTTTTACTTAAAATTGGATTTACATATCCTGAAATAAAATCTTCTACCTGTTCCGGTGATCTTCCTACATAATTTTGGGGATCAAGAACAGATTGTATTTCTTCCAAGGACATTCCAAACATCTTATCCCTTGCTATTCTTTCTATAAGGTCATTCTTATTCCCCTCAACCTTTACCTGCTTACCTGCTTCCATCGAATGAACCCTTATTCTTTCATGCAGTTCCTGTCTGTCTCCACCACGTTTTACCGCTTCCATCATTATGTTTTCTGTTGCCATAAACGGAAGCTCTTCCATTACATGCTTTTCGATAACCTTTGGATAAACTACCAAACCGCTTGCTACATTTATATATATGTTTAATATAGCATCTACAGCAAGAAATGCCTCGGGTATGCTTATTCTTTTATTTGCAGAATCATCAAGTGTTCTTTCAAACCACTGGGTTGAAGCAGTAATAGCCGGGTTTAGAGCATCTACTATTACATACCGTGCCAGTGAGGAAATTCTTTCACTTCGCATAGGATTTCTTTTGTAAGCCATTGCAGATGAGCCTATTTGTTTTTCTTCAAAGGGTTCCTCAACTTCCTTCATGCTTTGCAGAAGTCTCATGTCATTGCTGAATTTATAGGCACTTTGTGAAATACTGCTTAATACATTCAGTACTCTGCTGTCAAGTTTTCTTGTATATGTCTGTCCTGATACAGGGAAAACATCCTTATACCCCATTTTTTCTGCTATAAGTTTTTCAAGCTTTTTTACCTTTTCATGATTACCGTCAAACAGGCTTAAGAAGCTGGCTTGTGTTCCTGTAGTGCCCTTTGAGCCTAATAATTTCATGTTTGACAACAAGAATTCCAGATCCTCAAGATCAATAAGCAAATCCTGTATCCAAAGTGTAGCTCTTTTTCCAACTGTCACAAGCTGAGCCGGTTGATAATGTGTAAATCCTAGCGTCGGCATATCCTTATATTTCATTGCGAATTCAGAAAGCTTTTTTATAGTACTCAATAATTTGTTTTTTACAAGCTTTAATGCTTCTGTCATTATTATTATATCCGTATTGTCGCCCACATAGCAGGAAGTGGCGCCCAGGTGTATAATACCTCTGGCAGAAGGACATTGTTCGCCATAAGCATGAACATGAGCCATTACATCATGTCTGAACTCTTTCTCTTTTTTTTCTGCGAGCTCGTAGTTTATATCTTCCTTGAATTTTTTCAGTTCTTCTATCTGTTCTTCCGTGATATTGAGCCCTAATTCTCTTTCAGCTTCAGCAAGTGCTATCCAGAGCCTTCTCCATGTTCTGAACTTCATATCTGGTGAAAAAAGCTGCTGCATCTCTTCGCTTGCATATCTTGCATTAAAAGGACTTTCATAAGTATTTTTCAACTGTTTCTACCTCCAATTCAGTATTTATGTTAATTATTAATTATTTACCTGTAAGCTTTAACATTGTTTATTATACATATTTTTTTATCTTAAATCTATATATTAATCACTAAACCTTTATAATTTAGGAAACAAACAAATTTATTAACATCAAATATTTCAAAAAAAGTGCGGGGTATATGCCCCCGCCAAGATATTCATGAATATGAGATTGATATTAGGAAGTTCTGAATTTCTTCAGAAATCCAAAGACAATTATATTAAAGTTATTTAAACAAATCAAGATAATTTTATTTTGCAGCCAATACCTTTTGAGCACTTACAATCTGTACGCATATGCAAAGGATTTCTATAGCCTTGCGAAGTTCTTCCAATGTCGGAAAAGTAGGTGCTATTCTTATATTTCTGTCTTTTGGGTCCTTCCCATAAGGGTAGGTAGCACCAACCTTGGTTAATGTAACTCCTGCTTCACTTGCTAATTCATATACTGCCTTAGCACATCCTTCCATGGTGTTCAGGCTAATAAAATATCCGCCGTTTGGCTTATTCCACCATGCAATATCTTTCCCGCCAAGTTCTGCTTCTAATATTTCAAGAACTGCATCAAATTTTGGTCCGATTATCGCAGCATGTTTTTTCATTTGAGCCTCTACGTCTTTCATATTTTTTAAGAACTTTATGTGACGCAGTTGATTTATTTTATCAGGACCGATAGTCTGAATCGATAGTTGTTTTCGTATAAAGTTTATATTGTTTTCACTTGCTGCCATAGCCGCAACACCAGCACCTGGGAATGTGATCTTAGATGTGGAAGTAAACATGAATACCCGATCTGCATTGCCGGCATCCTTGCAAGCTGTTAGAATATTTTTCAACTGATCGTGTTTATCCGTTAGATGGTGTACAGCATATGCATTATCCCAGAATATTCTGAAATCATCAGCTGCTGTCTTCATTTTGGCAAGCCTGTCAACAACCTCATCGGAATATGTAATTCCAAATGGGTTACTATATTTCGGAACACACCAGATACCCTTTATAGCTTCATCCTCGGCAACCAGCTTTTCAACAGTATCCATATCGGGACCGTCATGCTTCAGGTCTATCGTAATCATTTCAATGCCAAACAATTCACAAATTGCAAAGTGCCTGTCATACCCTGGGCTAGGACATAAAAATTTTACAGCCGGAAGCTTTCCCCATGGCTCTTCACTTCCCAGAACACCAAGCAGCAAGGCTCTGGCTATAGAG